>JBNKEN010000322.1:0-21293 GCA_050288805.1 Pseudoalteromonas sp. | reverse complement strand
CGGTACCATCATGGAATAGACGCGGCGCTGCTCATCAAAACGCGCATAGGCGGCAAATTCATCATTATGCACCGCAGCCGCCGCGCAGCAAAGGTAAGCGGAGGCAGAATAGCCGATCACCAGGTCCTTCAGCGGCACACGGGAATCTGCCGACAACACTTCGAAGGTGAGTTCTCGCCCGGAAGTGACATTGAGAAACCCTAGATCCTGGCCGGCGTTAAGACCCGCCTGAGTTTTCAAGGTCCGTCCGTAGAATGCCCGCGCCAGAAACTTGTTGGCACGGCTGGAAACCAGCAGCACGAAATCAGTGTCTTGCGGCAACCCCGGCAGCTCGAAGCGCGTTGAGTTTAATCGAATCGGCGCGAGCCATCGCTCGCCCAGTTTAACCCGGATCTGCGCGTCATGTATCTCGCCACCCAGTACGGACCTGACTTCACCGCTCAAGGCAACAGAGCCGGTTTCGTTGACAAACCCTGACAGCTCTCTTGTGGTCTGGGTATCCTGGTAATTACAGCCTCCCACCATCAAGGCCAGGATAATACCCACAAGTCCTTTGCATTTACGCATTGTCATATTCCATAGAAAGCCCCGTAACACTCACACGGTTCAGGGCAAATATCGCTTTATCAGGTATATGCTAGGATGTAACCAGAACAGCAACAAGCGTTCCGGCCAAAGTATTGCAAACGAATGTAAACATATGGAAAATCAAACAAGTATAAGAACAGCAACGAAGCACATCATTATGGAGAAAAGATGAACAATCGGAACGCTCAATATATCAGCGCAAGCCCCCGTGTCGAGATCTACAAGGCCACCCTCAGTTTTATCTCTTCGCTGGCGATGCCCATGTTGCTGGTATTTTTATTTGTCAGCTACAAGGGCGAGCTAGATAACGCGCTCGGGGGCATGAAACTAAGCAAGATTGACACCCCGTTCGGCTCCGCAGATTTCATAGCCAGCGCCCTGGTTAAGGCCAAGCCGGGTTCGAACGAAGAACAGCAGCTGCATCAGGCCATTGAAATAAAAGAAGACGCCGTTGCCGCCGCCATCGTTCAAGGAAAGCAGACGGCAATCCCCACGGAGGGCAAACCGGTGCAATTGAGTGATGACAACTTATCCCGCGGCGCAGACTGGCAACCTGCAATGGCTCCTCGCTGGGTTAAACCCAACGATATCTACGGCCGCACCTACTACCTGAGCCTCGCTCCGGGACTGTATCTCTGGCCTCTCGCCATCGAGGCTCAGAGCAACAGTGTGCAGTACCGTATCAGCACCTCAAGCACCGACAATACCCAGGGTGAACTGGTCAGCCAAAGCTGGATCACCGTAGCCGACACCCAGGAATTTGATTTCCGCGGCAACCACTACCGACTACGACTGGAAAGCATTATCAAGGCGGGCAAGATACCAAGCGATGCAGCGGTGTTTTCATTGCTGTCGCACGTCCGCTAAAACGCGCAACTTCTTAGCCAGTTTTCGTCGGGCAGCTCAAGTAATTGCCCGGCCTTGTCGAGCAGGCAATCGCAGCCTTTTGGCATGCTCGGCAGGGTGCTTACCACGGCAACCGTCAGCCCGGGTTCTTGCCGCCCGGAAGAGACGTCCTCCGTCAGCAAGGGCCGAAGCGTATTCGCCAGCTGACGGGCGTGTTCCAGATCGGTATCGGGCATCAACACCGCAAACTTATCGGTATCGTAGCGACACGCCAGATCCGACGCCCGGTGCAGGGTTTCATCCAGAATGCGTGCAACCCGCATAAGAAAATACTGGCTTTGCCGTAATCCCGTTTGTTGCGTGTAAGCGGAAAAATTGTCCAGGCTTAACAACATCAGGCTGACCGGCGTTCCCCGACGGGCCAGCAGCCCCCAGTACCTGCCGAGAGCACGTTCAAACAAGCGCCGGTTGATAAGTTGAGTAACGGGATCCAGAGTGGCCAGCTGGCGCATCATGTCGACATGCTTTTTCAGCTTGAGATGCACCGCAAGGTGAGCCCGTATCAGCTCGGGATACAAGGGCCCCAGAATGCAGTCTGCCGCGCCTTGGGCAAGTGCGGTGCGCACGGTAACGGGGTCGCCGCCGGCAATCAAGACCAGTACGGGCACATCATTATCATGCAGCCCTTGTTGCCTGAAGAGCCGCTCCAGCGACGTGGTATCGCCCGCGCTGATATCCAAAAGCACCAGATCCACCCCCTGTGCTATCAGGGGCTCCGCCGCCGACAGGTCTGCGGCCACCAGGAGCTGCGGCCCGTAATCGAGGGCCTGTTCCAATACGGGTCGCACTTCGCTGCCGGGAGCCACCAGTAACACCCTTTGCGTTGTTGAAACCAGCGCCGTGTCCTGAACCTTCATCATACCGCCCCATCGCTTGCAGATCCTGGTTAAAGTTTAGTTCCCGGCCACGGGAAGACAAAGCCGGGAAGGTTCCTTTACAGGCTGCGACAAAAAAACATCGGTAACGGTCGTAATCTGTTTACCGGCCGAGCACGACTCGGCTAGAATGCCGCCAGTCAATTCATTTTAATTTATGCAGGATGCCATGCCCGCCGCTCACCGCGACTTATTGTTTGCCACCGTTTGCGTGATCCTTGCCATGATCACCATCCAATCCGGAGCCTCAATCGCCAAACAGCTTTTCCCTCTGGTTGGTCCCGAAGGTACAACGACGCTTCGACTCGGTTTTTCAGCCCTGCTCTTGTGTCTGGTGTTTCGTCCCTGGCGCGCGCTGCCCGAACGCAACACCTGGTTCAGTATCCTGTTCTACGGCCTCTGCCTCGGCGGCATGAACCTGAGTTTCTACCTTGCCATCGAGCGTATTCCGCTCGGTATCGGTGTCGCGCTTGAATTTACCGGACCGCTTGCGGTCGCCCTGCTCAGTTCCAGACGCAAACGCGACCTGTTTTGGGTCGCCTGTGCGCTGACGGGCATCCTTTTGTTGTTGCCGGACATGACCAGCAGCGACGGCCTGGATCCGGTAGGTGTTGCCTTGGCCCTCGGCGCCGGCGCCTGTTGGGCCGGCTATATCCTGTTCGGCAAGAAAACCGGCAACCAGGGTTCCGGCGGCATTACCGTCGCCCTCGGCATGACGGTTGCCGCCTTGCTGATGGCCCCGCCGGGGATCATCAATCAGGGGGCGGCCCTGCTAAGCTGGGATGTATTACCTCTGGGACTGGTAGTGGGGATCCTGTCAAGCGCCCTGCCCTATACCCTGGAGATGGTCGCCCTGCGCAGCCTGCCGGCCAAAAACTTCAGCGTGATGATGAGCCTGGAGCCCGCGGTGGCGGCCCTGGCGGGATTTCTTATCCTCAGCGAACTGCTCAGCCTGTGGCAATGGCTCGCCATCGCCCTGGTGATCATCGCCTCTCTCGGCAGCGCCTTGTCGGAGCGGCGCTAACCGTGCGCGGTTTGCCAAGCGGCCTTTGTTCGCTACACTAGCCCCAATCTAGAGCGGCCAGAACCAACATGACGCGCAGTAAAATCACCATACTGGATGTCGCCCGCGAAGCGGGGGTATCCAAAAGCACCGTCTCCCTGGTATTGACGGGAAAACACAGGGTCAGGGACCAAACCCGGCTTAAGGTGACGGCCGCCATGGAAAAACTCGGTTATGTCTATAACCGAGATGCGGCGTCGCTGCGCAGTCAGCGCAGCAAGCTGGTCGGTGTGCTGGTCAATGACTTAACCGATCCGCTCAGTACCGCGCTTGCGCTGGCGGCAAGCCAGCTACTCTCTGCCAGAGGTCTGCATCCCTGGCTGCACAGCAGCGAAGAAAGCCCAAAGCAGCAAAGCCATATCTGTGAACTCTATAAAGAACGCAAGGTCGATGCCCTGCTGCTCATTCCCGCACGGGGCAGCACGACAGACTGGCTCGATGAGATCAGCCGCGACTGGCCGGTGGTGCAAATGCTGCGCGAAGTGCCGTTCGTCAATGCGCCGTCGGTGCTGCCGGACCATAGAAAAGGCATCCATCTGGTGACCACCCACCTGCTTGAACAAGGCGCCACACACCTGGCGTTGCTGGGTGGTGATGAAGGCGAGCAGGAACAGCAAGCAAGGCGCAGTGAATTCGAGGCATCGCTTACCCGCCAGGCTATTGCGTTTACCCTGCTTCCCGGCCTTCACGGCCGCCACGGCGGGCGCCAAGCGCTGGCACCGTTGCTTGATATCAAGGCCGCGTCGCTTGGCGTCGTCTGCCATGATGATCTGCTCGCCGCCGGGTTGTGCGAGGCCATGCTGGCAAGCGGGCTTATCCCGGGAAAAGATATAAAGGTCGTCGGTTGCGGTGACTTTGCCGATTCTGCTTTGCAGCGCCCGGCGCTCAGCAGCCTCCACGTCGATGTCGACGAAATAGCAAAACGCAGTGTGGACATGCTGCTGGAGCAACTCGAAGGGGGCTCGGTGCCGCTGCGCACCCAGGTGGATATCGGCCTTCGGGCAAGAGCATCCTCTTCGCCCCGATAAGCGCGACAGATTAAATAAAAAAACACTAGACACCCGCCGTTAAGGGGTTAGAATTTTCCCCTTTAATAAGTCTGCAAGTCGCTGACTTTTATGCTTTCCTTAATGTCAGGCCTGCCATCATCAGCAAGCACCGGCATCACCTTAAACAACCTGTTGGTAAGATAGAACGTTGAACAATGCAACCTTTACGCAAAAGCGTAAACTGATCGTCAAACTTGGTAAAATGCTGCACAAATTTGGCACCCCGGCCTACCGCCTTGAAGCACACCTGATGGAAGTGGCCACTCACTTAGGCTTAAAATCTTCGTTCGTTATGTCGCCGACCTCAGTGACCTTTGTGATCTGGACCGAGGGTCACGAGGATGAATATACCCATGTCGCCCGCGTCGATCCCGGCGAACACGATCTCGGGCAACTGGCCAACACCGATGAACTGGTTAACAAACTGATCGCCGGCGAACTCACCATCGAGGAGGCCGACAAACAGCTCGATGAAATCGCCGCCAAGCCCAATCCGTACAACAAGTTTACCACGGGCGTCGCCTACGCCATGTCGGGTGGCGCCTTCGCCATGCTGATGGGCACCAGCTGGAACGATGTTTTCTGGTCTTCTGCCCTGACCCTGGCGGTGTATGTGTTTGTACTCTGGTCGGGCCGCTCAAAACGCGTCCACCATATGCTCGAGCCCCTGGTGTCCATTGTGTCCGGTCTCTTGGCCTGTGCCATCAGCGTTTACCTTGATCCCGGGATAAATATTCGCCTTGCGGTGCTGTCGTCGATCATCGTGTTTATTCCCGGTCTGGCGCTGGCCCTAGGCTTTGCAGAACTGGCAGCACGCCACCTGGTGTCGGGCACCGCCAGGGTAATGGATGCCTTAATGCTGCTGTTTAAGCTCTATTTCGGCGCCTTTGTCGGTATTTCGCTCGGCTTCGCCATCTTCGGGCAAAGTGATTTCGTTCAACCCGCGGCACTGCCGAAATGGACCGCCTGGCTGGCGATCTTACTGCTGTGCGGCAGCCTGCTGGTCATTTTCCGCACCAAGCTGAAACATGCCCTGTGGTCCATCGCTGCGGGCTTTATCGCCTACGGCACCAGCATAGGCTCTGCGATGTTCCTCGATTACAGCCTGGGTACCTTCGTCGGTGCCCTCGCCGTCGGTGTCTTCAGCAACCTGTTTAACCGGGTGGCCAATGCGCCGGCCAGCATAGTGGCGATGCAGGGGTTAATCGTTCTGGTGCCGGGCAGCAAAACCTACATCGGACTGAATTCGCTTATCGAGGGGCAAAGCTTCGTCAACGCCGAACACATAGGGCAGCAGACCTTTCTGATCTTTATGTCGCTGGTGGCGGGCCTTATCTTCGCCAACGTCGCCCTGCCGCCGAAAAAAAGTCTCTAATCTCTGTAACAACACAAGGGGCCCCCAAGGGCCTTTTTTGTTCCAGCCTGTCTCCCTACCTTGCATTTTTTTACATTTATGTAAATTCGTGTAAGGCTAGGTAATGGTTTGTAAAACATGGAATTTTCATAAAATTTCCGCGTCATAATGGCGCTGATTTTTAAAACGGATTAAATTCATGTTCACACACGAAAACATAAAAATACTTCCCCTGGCTTTGACTGCCGCCCTGCTCAGCGCCTGCTCCGGCGACTCCGACAGCACCACGGTTTCCGGCGGGATCCAGCTATATAACGGCTCCTACAACAGCCCCTATACGCGCCTGGTCGTCGACGAGGTGGAGCGCACCGGCGCCGATTTCGGTGACGTGTCCACTCGCCACAGTTACGCCAGCGGCAGCTACAAGGTCAGTTACCAGTATCAGGACGAAAGCGATAACGCCGTCGAAATACAAAGCGCCGACATAAAAATACGGGGCGATCAGAAACAGCTTATCGTGATGAGCGGCGATTTTTCCGACCCCACCATCACCGAACTCAGCATACCCGTCACCAACAACGACGATGATTTCAGCCTCGGCTTTTTCAACATTGCCGACACGGGTAAGGATTACGACGTCTACATCGTCGCCGACGACGGCCTGTTCGAGCAGGCGCAACTGCTGCAAAGCGCCGTTCGGTTACAACTCACCGACTTCAGCACCCTGAGCGAGGACAGCTATACCCTGTATGTTACCGAAGCGGGCAGCAGCGAGGTTATCTTTCAGTCGCCCGAAGTTTATTTCAACGACGATATCAGTTACGTGGCGATGATCCGCCAAAGCTTTGCCACCGAGCAGCATGCCATCACCCTGGATCTGGTATCCGACAGCAATCAAGTTACCTCGCTTAAACACACCGCCGCCACCGGCCAGGTGCATTTTTACAATGCGATGGATGAGTATTCGAGCGTCAGCTACAAAACGACGCGGGGCAATGAAACCGCGCAGACGGATACCATCGCTGCCGACGTTTTCAGCGGCTACCTGCCGCTCGAACCCAACAGCTACAGCGTTTCCATGCTGGATGAAAGCCAAGGCACTGTGGTCGACAATTACCTGCTGACGCTGGAACGGGAACAAAGCGTGGCAGGGATTTTCTATCGCGACAAAGATCTCGGCCCGCGCATGCTGTCGGTGGCGGAAAACCTCTCGCCGTCAAGCTACAGCCACCAGATCACGGTAGTCAACCTGCTCGACAGCTACGCGGGACAAGACCTGGCTGAAGTGGACGTGTATTTCACCTTAAACGGCGAAACCGTGGATGAGGCGACCAACTATGTCAGCAACCTGGATGCCTACGACTCGAAAACCCTGAGTGTAGACAATCAAAAATACACGGTTTACGTCATCTTCGAGGACAACGGCCAGCAGATCGTGCTGTTTCAGCAGGCAGATCTCGACGTCACGGCAGCCGGACACTACCTGATGATCCTCGAGCAGGACGCGTCAAGCAGCGATGGCTACAAACTCACCCTAACGAGAACCGTTTCGTCAGACGCCGAATAAACCATCAACAAGCGGTAACACCTTAGCACCCGACCGGGGCCGGCACAGCCGGCCTTTATTTTTTGACTGCACGTATTTCAGGCCATGGCGGGAAAAAGGCGCGTAAGGGCCTGCCTGGCGGGAGCCACGGCCAACCCTAGCAGCACCGCCATATTCAACACGACACTAAGCCAGAAAACAAAACGAAATGACGTCTTGCGGGTTTTGTGGCGGAAAAATCGCCGCGCCACCAAGGCGCCGGGCCAACCGCCGCACAGCGCCATCAGGTGCAGGGTCTTTTCCGCCACCCGCCACTTTCCCTGCCGTGCCGCCGACTTGTCGTAACCATAGACGACAAAGGTCAACGGGCTGGCAAGCAGGTAGAGCGGCAGAATCCACACAGGCAAATGTCCGCCCGATACCGCGGTGGCAACAACCGACAAAAACAATCCGGCCGACATCAAGGCGCCGAACGGCGCCGCATTACGCTCCAGATCTGGCCTTGATCCTTTCCTCATGGGTCAGGTTTCACTCTCGGGCTGCATCAAGTCATCCTTAAGGGCCAGAATGAACAGATAGACGAGTCCAAAAGGAGGGAAGAGTGAAACAAGCAAGCCGACAAGGGCAATGATATAGGGATGGCGGGTCTTGCGCCGAGCAAGGCGAAAACCGATCACCGCCACCACGATGGCAAAAATAACGGTGAGCTCACCTGCAATCGTTGCGTTAATATTCAAATCATATTTCCTTATAGTGATCCAACAGGGTTCATTCTAATCAATTGCGCTAAAAAGAAAAAGCGGCCGAACGGAATAAAGGGCACTTTAGTACAGGCTTATTCCCTTTATTCGAACGTCTGAACGAAGAGATAAATTCATTATCCCGTATGACAGCATAGGGAAGATAACAGCAGTATTAACGCCAGATACAAACGGACCGACAGCAAATAAAAACCAAAGAAAACGCTCCTCTCACATACATGACCGGTGTCCGCCCGCTCCCCTTATCTGGCCTCGCGGAGCCTGAGTTAGATGCCGGCATTTCCCACCCAACACATGTAAACTTTAATATACAAATAACGATTTTTTTATTCTTTTTTGGATAAAAAACCAGTTCAAGTCGCTGTTTTGTATCCATATTGGAGTCACTTGATAATTATTTGTTAATTTATGTTAACCTTTTATTTACAAACGTGCGGTTTTGTTCCTATTTTATTATCTCCGTTGTGGCTCGTGTCATCTCTTGCAAACACGGCATAACGGAGCCATCTGCGGCACCCGTTCCTCGGTGCCGCGGCAGTATAATAATTTTTGGAGCAACATCAATGAAGATAAATCAGGGACTTGTGGCCGCTGCGGTGAGCCTGGCTTTGTTACCGTCTGTCGTACTGGCAGCGCAAAAGTCTTACCTTAACGGCCAGCCTCAGCTGAAAAACCTGCTGAGCACCCAATCAGCCAGCGTATTGTCCACGCCTGCTGCGCAGCTTATCGGACTGGACGCCGAAGACGGACTGGTGGTTTTCAAAGAATACAAAAAGCCTAACGGTGATACCACGGTGCGCTACCAGCAAACCCACAAGGGTCTGCCGGTGCTGGGCGATCACGTGATCCTCACCTACAACGAAAGCGGCCGCCTTAAGTACACCCACGGCGCCATGGTACGCGGCATTGCCGCCGATGTGCCAAGCGTCACGCCGGGCCTGAGCGGTCAGCAGATCGCCGCCATGATGCAGAGCATGCACGCCAAGAAACACGGCGCAAAAAATGCGCCTGCAATGGAAAACCAGCAGCGTCGCCTGGCCATCTGGCTCGATGGCAACAAACGCGCGCATCTGGTCTATGAAGTCACCTACGTGACCTATGGCGACCAACCTTCGCGTCCTTACAAGTTAATCGACGCAACAACCGGCGAAGTGCTTTTCGAACTTGATAACCTGCAAACCGCCAATGCGACCGGCCCCGGCGGCAACCTGAAAACGGGTCGCTACGACTACGGTACCGACTACGGTTACCTGGACGTCGCCCAGGCGGGCAGCACCTGTACCATGCAGAACACCAATGTTAAAACGGTGAACCTGAACCACGGCACCAGTGGAACAACCGCCTACAGCTTTACCTGTCCGGAAAATACCTTCAAGGAAATCAACGGTGCCTATGCTCCGCTGAACGACGCCCATTACTTCGGCAACGTGGTTTTCAATATGTACAATGCCTGGGTAGGCGTTGCGCCGCTGACCTTCCAGCTGCAGATGCGCGTGCACTACAGCAACAACTATGAAAACGCGTTCTGGGACGGCAGCGCCATGACGTTCGGTGACGGTGCCTCCACCTTCTATCCGCTGGTCAGCCTGGACGTTTCTGCCCACGAGGTGAGCCACGGTTTCACCGAGCAGAACTCGGGCCTGGTTTATTCAGGCAAGTCCGGCGGCCTGAACGAAGCCTTCTCTGACATGGCCGGTGAAGCGGCCGAAGCCTACATGCTCGGCAGCAACGACTGGTTGGTCGGTGAGCAGATCTTCAAGAGCTCCGGCGCCCTGCGTTACATGAGCAACCCACCTCAGGACGGCAGCTCAATCGACAACCAGGCCGACTTCACCTCAAGCATGGACGTTCACTACAGCTCGGGCGTGTTCAACAAGGCCTTCTACCTGCTGTCTACCACAGCGGGCTGGGATATCCAGAAAGCGTTCAAGACCATGGCGCTGGCCAACCAGCAATACTGGACTTCCAGCACCAACTGGGATCAGGCCGGTAACGGCGTCATGGATGCGGCCTGTGATCTGGGTTTCAACACCGCAGACGTCAAGGCAGCACTGGCCGCGGTCGGCGTCACGTCAAACAACAGCTCCGGCAGCCCGTGCGGCACACCGGAAGTCATTGAAGAACTGCAAAACGGCGTAACCCGCACCGGCATTTCCGGCGCGTCGAAAGACCAGATGTTCTTCGTCATGGACGTACCGGCCGGTGCATCTAACCTGACGTTTAACACCACGGGCGGTACCGGCGATGCGGATCTGTATGTCAAGTTCGGCAGCAAACCGAGCCTCACCGACTACGGATGTAAGAGTACGTCGTCTTCAAGCACCGAGTCTTGCGCCATGAGCCCGGTTCAAACCGGTAAGTACTATGTCATGGTTGAGGCCTGGAACCAGATCAGCAATGTCAGCCTGACCGGCAGCTACAGCACCGGCGGCGGCAGCGGCAACACGCCGATTGATCGCACCGAAAGCAATATCAGCGTGGCACAGGGCAGCTGGGCACACTACACCCAGGACCTCACGGCCGGCTACAACACGCTGACGGTGACCATCACGGGCGGCAGCGGTGATGCGGATCTCTACGTAACCCACGGTTCACAGTCGACCACCAGCAGTTACGACTGTCGTCCGTACAAATACGGTAACGAAGAAACCTGTACCTTCACCAGCCCGGCTTCGGGCACCTGGTACGTCGACGTACGCGGCTATTCTGCAGCCAGCGGCGTGACCCTGAACATCCAGGCGAACTAACGTCTCTCCCGCCTTACGGGCTGCAACATTCGTGTGCAGCCCGTTTTTACTTCCCGCAAAAGAATAAGGAAATTGTGATGAAACAGATCATGGCCTATGCGGCACTGGCCGCGCTCTCTGCCGGTGCCCACTCGGCGTCCGAAGAAGAACTCTGGCTGTCGGTGGACAGCAATGCCCTCACACACTATCAGCAGACGATTAAAAAAGGCGAACCGCTGCACAGGGTAGGTAAAACCGCCCTGCCGGGTGAACTGCACCTGGTCAAAATGTCTGCCGACGAAGTCCCCGAACTGAGTCGCTTTATGCACCAGGAATACCACAGATGCGGCGGCTTTATCGCCCACGATTCCTACCTAGAGGCCCAGGCCTATATCGCCAAGGTGGCAAATCTTGCCCCGCAAACGCTGGCCAGCTACAGCATAGATAACGCCACCACCGCCAACGCCCTGCTCGGCCAAATCGATACCCAAGGGCTCGAAAATACGGTGTCGGGCCTCAGCGCCTTTTACAACCGTTATTACACCCAGCAAAGCGGGCTGGATGCGTCGGACTGGGTGAAAAACGAATGGCAGCAAATCGCTGCGGGACGCGGCGATATCACCGTCGAAACGGTGAACCACAGCTGGTCGCAACACTCGGTGGTGGCCACTATTACCGGCCAGGATCTGAGCGATGAGGTGGTGATCATCGGCGCCCACCTTGATTCCATCAACCAGTCCAATCCGAGCGGAGGGCAAGCGCCCGGCGCCGATGACAATGCCTCGGGCATAGCGGTACTGACCGAGGCCTTGAAGGCCATAGTCGCGGCCGGTTATCAACCGTCGAGAACCATCAAAATCATGGGCTTTGCCGCCGAAGAAGTGGGCCTCAGGGGGTCGCAAAGCATCGCCGCCGACTATAAGGCCGCCGGGGTCAACGTGATCGGCATGGCCCAGTTCGATATGACGGGTTACAAGGGCACCCTGAACAAAGACATCGTATTTATGACGGATTACACCAACGCCGGGCAAAACCAGTTTATGGCCGATCTGATCGACACCTACCTGAGCGGCGTCACCTACGGCTATGACCAGTGCGGCTACGGCTGCTCGGATCATGCCAGCTGGTATAACGAGGGGTATCCCACCTCGATGCCGTTCGAATCGGCGTTCAACGACTACAATTCCGATATTCACAGCAGCAATGACAATCACTTCGACAGCAGCCATGCCGTCAAGTTTGCCCGCCTTGCCGGCGTATTCCTCGCGGAGCTGGCAAAAACCGCGGGCAATCCCCCGGTCAACGATACCGTGCTGGAAAACGGGGTGGCCAAAACCAATCTCGCAGGCGCTGCCAAGGCGCAACTTTTTTACACCCTGGATGTACCGGTCGGCGCGTCCAACCTGACGTTTAACACCACGGGCGGCACCGGCGATGCGGATCTTTACGTCAAGTTCGGCGCCAAACCCAGCCTTACCAGCTTTGATTGCAAGAGCACCTCGTCGTCAAGCACCGAATCCTGCGCCATCACTCCGGTTCAGAGCGGCACCTACCATGTGATGGTGGAAGCCTGGAACCAGATCAGCGGCGTCAGTCTGACCGGCAGTTACAGCGAGGGCGGCGGCACAGGACCTGCAACCGTGGATCGTACGGAAAGCAACATCAGCGTCGCTCAGGGGGCGTGGCAGCACTATACCCAGACGCTGGACGCAGGCTACGGCAACCTGACGGTGACCATGAGCGGTGGCAGCGGCGATGCGGATCTCTACGTCACTCACGGCACCCAGTCCACCACCTCGAGCTACGACTGCAGGCCCTACAAGAACGGCAACGAAGAAACCTGTACCTTTACCTCGCCCGCATCGGGCACTTGGTATATCGACATTCGCGGCTACAGCGCCGCCGCCAATGTCGGCCTGACAATTCAGGCCAATTAAGCGTTAAAACGGCGGCCCGCGCCGCCGTTTTTTAGCCTGCGACCGTAAAAATTTAAAGCAACTGTCATATCCCGCGGCTAGGCTGAAACCAGAGTTTAAGTAACCATAACGGAAACAACCTGCTCCCCGTTTTGCAAAGGAATCGCTATGATGCACACAGATACTATCAAGGACGGCCGTATCCGCTTGGACGGCACTCGCCTCAAACACCTTCGCCGCGATCTGGGACTCAGCCAGGAGCGCCTGGCGCGCCATTGCATGGAATCACGCTGCCCGGTTTCGCTTTCTTCGATAAAGCGTGCCGAGCTCGGGCACCCGGTACTGTACCGCACCGCATCGAGCCTGGCACAGTTTTACCGCCATCCGCTCGCCGATTTATTAATAAATCCGAATATCTAACCGCCGGGTCGCATTTAAGCCGCAAACCGGAGTGCGATTTCACCCCTATTCGAATAGGAAACTTATCCTATTGATTAAAATGAATTTTTAATACATTATGTCTCGCCTTCAAACCAGACTGGCAGGCTAAAGCCTGACGCAATAAATCAAACACAGGTTTCGGGATGACAGAAGTAGACGTAATCCGCAATTGGCGCTTTCGGGCCGACAGGGTGCAACAGGCCCATTACATGGCCGGTCGCCGCTATGAGCACTTTCACCGTTACCTGGGCGCGCCGACCGCAGCCCTGATGGCGATAGTCGGCACCACCCTTTTTTCGAATATTTCCGAAGACGCCTCCGGGCTCAGCGTCGGCGTGCAGGTCAGCATCGGCCTTATCAGTGTGCTGGCCGCCGTACTTTCAGGGCTGCAAACCTTTCTGGGATTTGCCGAACTCGGTGAAAAACACAGGATCGCCGGTGCCAGATATGCCAACCTGAAGCAACGACTCGAGCTGCTTGAATGCTACGAAGGCACGGACGTACAAGACAAGCTCGCGGCAATAGAAAACGACTGGACGGCCCTGCGCGAAGAAAGCCCGAACCTGCCGCAGGCCATCTGGCAACGGATCAAGAAAAACCTCACCTACGAGGTGCATATCGCAAAATACCAAAGGTAATGACAGGGTTAGCTGTGCTGCTTTATGCCTATTTCTCTTTGCTTGCCGGATAGTTGACTCCGGGAAAACTGCCGGCCAGCTCTTCTTCCAGCCTGTTTAACTTTCTGCTGGCCTCCTGTGGCGCCAAGCCCTGATCCCTGATCTCCCGCGCAATGGCGATTAATCTTCGCCTGTAATCCCAGTGCCATTCACCCCGTTGCTCCCATTTAAAGGTGCGCTGAAACAACAGAACGAATGCGGGAATGGCGGCAATCGCGGCCGTGTACTTGCTTTGGCCGTCGCCAAATATCTGCGCAAACGCGGGATAACTGCTCGCGGTTACAACCACAAGCAACAACACGTGGTTGAAAATGAAATCGAACCTGGCGTATCTGTAGCGGTTCGCTATTTCCTTTTCTATTTCCTTTACTATCGGATGTTTATCGTGCATCTGAATTCCTTTATAGGCCTGACACGCTGTAAGCGGGCCGCCCGTTATTACCGTCGCGATGATCGACTAATGACGCATATATATATTGTAACCAATTAATCCGGATTGACGATTTGTGAGCGGCACGGGACACACGGGGATGCGCGAAAGAATTAACACCGTATATTTAGGCAATGACATAACGCTTAGGAAAAACGAAAGTTTTGGTCGTTTGCCGCTATTATTAGCGAAGGGCGCACGCTTACGGGAGCACGCAATACACGCATGATAAAGCAAGAAGACACCAGGGAACCGCCTTCCTCTGTCGCCCCTCCTCATACCCTTGACGAGGCACAGGTCGCCGCGCGGCTTGGCGTGAATGCGGATACCGGGCTTGCAAGCAGCCAGGCAAACGCCCGCTATGCGGAACACGGGCCGAACCGGTTGTCGACCGTGCTTCCCCCTACCTTGGCAGAAGTCTTTATCGACCAGTTCAAAAGCGTACTGATACTGATCCTGCTCGGGGCCGCCGTACTTGCGGCCTTTATCGGCAACCTCAAGGACGCCGTCGTTATCTTGGTGGTCGTGCTTATCAATGCCTGCGTCAGTTTCTATCAGGAATACCGCGCCGAGCGCAGTCTCGCGGCATTGAAAAAAATGCTGCCGGCCAAAACCCACGTTAAACGGGACGGCAGAAAACGCAAAATACGCGCCGACAAGCTGGTTCCCGGCGACATAGTGCTGCTTGAGGCGGGCGATCGGGTTCCCGCCGACGGTCGGATACTGACCGCCGCAGGCCTCGAAATCAATGAATCCGTATTAACCGGTGAATCGCACCCGGTGAGCAAAATCAGCAAGGCGCTGAGCGAGCCCGCTCCGGCCATCGGCGATCGCCGCAATATGGCCTATATGAATACCATGGTGACACGCGGACGAATGGAGATGGTGGTCACGGCCAGCGGCCTTGACACCGAGATGGGACGCCTTTCCAAAGAGCTGGCCGAAGCGGAAGAACCGCCGACCCCGCTGGAAGTGCAGCTCAACAATCTGGGCAAGCGCCTCGGCGCCCTGACTCTCACCCTGGTCGCGCTGCTGGCGTTTCTCGAATGGCTGAGAGGCGACGACATCACGGATATTATGATGACCTCCATCGCCCTCGGCGTCGCCGCCATTCCCGAGGGATTACCCGTGGTGGTTACCGTGACGCTCGCCCTCGGGATGCATAAAATGGCGCGCCAGCGAGCCATAGTGAAACGCCTCGCCAGCGTCGAAACGCTGGGATGCACCACGGTGATCTGCGCCGACAAAACCGGCACCCTGACGCTCAACCAGATGACGGTGCGCGCCCTGTTTTACCAGGGCCAGCGCTTTGAGGTGTCCGGCCAGGGCTATCGGGCGGACGGGCATATTAAGGCGCGGGACGGCCAGGCCGTCACGCCGGGTCTTTCTTCCCTTTTGATCCCGCTGGTCGCCTGCAACGACAGTCGGGTGGAAAACGAGCAGGCGGTGGGCGATCCCACCGAAGCGGCCCTGCTGGTGCTGGCGGAAAAAGGCGGCCTGCCCTGTCGCCTAATTCGCGAGCAACAGCCGCGCATCGCCGAAATCCCGTTCGATGCGGCCCACAAATACATGGCCACCTTTCATCGCGACGGCGAGCGGCTGAGAATATACGTCAAAGGTGCACCCGATGTGCTTCTGCGGCTTTGCAGCCACCGCCTTTCAAGCGACGGCAAAGAGCCGGTAGGCGATGCCGAGCGCGAACAAATCAACGCACATTATCTGGCGCTTGCCGATGAAGGACTGCGTGGCCTGCTGGTGGCAGAGCGCTCAATTCCCTTGAGCGAGTTCGACGCCGCAAAACCCCTGACCGACTGGGTAGCCGAGCTCGATTTTATCGGCCTGGTGGGGCTGCAGGATCCGCCGAGGCCCGAGGCGCGCGACGCCATTGCCCGCTGCCGCGAAGCCGGTATCGACGTTAAAATGATCACCGGCGATCACACCTCAACCGCCGCCGCCATCGCCGACGATCTCGGACTGACGGGCGATATCCTCTCGGGCGCAGAACTGGAGCAGTTGAGCGATCTTGAACTTGCCGGACGAATGGACAAAGTTGCGGTGTTCGCCCGTGTCAGCCCGACGCACAAGGTGAAAATCGTGCGGGCGCTGCAACGCGCCGGTCACGTGGTGGCCATGACCGGCGACGGGGTCAACGACGCACCGGCGCTAAAAAGCGCCGACATAGGCGTGGCCATGGGCGAGAACGGTTCGGCCGTTGCCAAGGAAGCCGCAACCCTGGTGCTGGTCGACGACAATTTCGCAACCATAGTCCGGGCGGTGGACGGCGGACGCACCCTTTACGACAACATAGTGAAGTTCGTGCGCTTTCAGCTCTCCACCACCATAGGGGCCATCCTGACGGTCTTTTTCGCTCCCCTGGCGGGCCTGCCCGATCCCTTTACCGCGGTGCAGATCCTGTGGGTCGCCATCATTATGGACGGCCCGCCGGCCGTTTCACTGGCCCTCGACAGCGGCAGGCCCGGAATAATGCAGGAGCGTCCGCGGCTGCGTGACGAATCCATTTTGCCGCTCAGCAGGCTGGGGCAAATCATGGCCTACGGGCTTACCATGATGGTCGGCACCCTGTCGGTATTGTATTACGGGCTGCAAACCGGCACACCGCTGCGGGCGCTGACCCTGGCCTTTACCACCTTCGTGCTGTTTCAGGTGTTCAACGTCTTTAACGCGCGCAATGAAAGAGGCTCTTGTTTCAACGCCCACCTGCTCGACAATCCCATGCTCTGGCTCTCGCTGGCGGCCATCATCGGCCTGCAGGCCCTTGCAGTACACTGGCCACCGGCACAGACCCTGTTCGGCACCGGCGATATGAGCACGGCGGACTGGTTCATTCCCGTCGCTGTCGCCGCGAGTATTCTGGCTCTGGAAGAAGGACGCAAGTTGCTCGGGGTCTTGTTTAAACCCAGCGGCCTTTGTGCGCGGCGGTAAAAGAGAATAAGGTTCAGGCCTCCGGTTGAGCCGGCCAATATATCTCGACGCGGTTTCTCCCGCTTTCCTTGGCCCGGTAAAGCGCCTTATCGGCATTTTCCACACATTCCTCGGACGCGTATTCGGGCCTCATTTGTGCAACCCCGAACGAAGCCGTTATGAACACCTCGTCGCCATGCTCGGTCTCGAACGCGATGTCGGCCAGCCCTTCGCGCAGTCGCTCCGCGATGCTGAACGCAGATTCCGCATCGGTATCTATCATCGCAATCAGAAATTCTTCTCCGCCATACCTAAACACCTTGTCAAAGGGACGCAGGCTGCCAGTGAAAAACTCGGCGACGCCATGCAGTACCTTATCGCCGAACGGATGACCATGGGTATCGTTGAGGCGTTTAAAGTGGTCCAGGTCAACCATCACCAGACTTGCGCTGCTGACGCGACGCGTCACGATTTGCCGCAGCCGTTCCAGTTCCGTATGCAGCAAGGTGCGGTTTAACACCCCGGTGAGCGAATCGCGATTGAGCATATACCCCTCGATTTCCGCCTTCAACGCCTCCACGGCGAGAAAAAACGCCTCGTGATTATCGCGAAAGCAGTCAAAATCATGGGTTGTTACAACCCTGTCCGACCCGTTTATTTGCAACATACTGGCGGCATAGGCATGCATTTTTTCATGCCGCTCGGCGATTTCCAGAAACGCAGGAGACTGCAACAGCGCGTCCGGGTGCGCTGCGTAATACCATTTCCCGAACTCGCAATGGCAATGGGCATCTGCGCGCGTTTCAATCGGATCATGTTCCAGGCGGCACACCAGGGTTCGCATCAGGTTTTGCATCCAGCATCGGTAATGGGCACTGGCCTCGTTGAGTTGCTTGATTATGGGTTCCAGTTCGCTGGTTTTGAGTGAATTCATGACGGCCATTTGCAAAGGCAAGTAGTTAAAATATATACGATAAATTAATACTGACAAATGCAGGGGGATTTTTTCGCAGACCTTGAAACGCGAATGAACTGCAATGGCGGGCACGGCAACCGGGCGGCAGGCGTGAAAAGCAAAACGAAAAAAAGCGCGGCAAAGCGCGCTTTTTTCGAACGGATGCAGTTATGCTGCGACCGAAATAAAGGGGTCCCAGGTAAAGTAACCGATGACATTACCGGTTGAGTTATCCACCAGCTTAAAGCTCAGGGTGTACTGGATCTGGTTCTGCGGCTCGATCACCGTGCCCTGGGCCAGGTAATTGTTGTTATGGTACAGCTGCGGCTGCGCAGAAGCCGGATCCGACGTGGCGGGCAGATACAGGCTGGTATGCATGTTGAAATAGGTCGGTTCGGTAATGCTTACCGACGGATTGAAATTTCCCTTGTACAGGTAAGCCGTGTAACGCGTGTTACCGTCGAAGGTCTGCATGCTCCAGCGCAGGCTGTCGCCCGATACGGCTTTTACATTCAGTTCCGATTTGCCCTGATCATTGGCGACGAAACTGTCTTGGGTGATCATTGAAATAAAACGGTCAGATCCGCCCCAGGCACCCAGGTTAGTCGGACCGTTTTCACTGCCCGGCTGCAACGAACCGTCTGCCAGACGTGCCGCCAAATTTTCACCGTTCACCGCAACTAAGATATCGATTAAAGCCATTGCTCTTTCTTCCTTTAAAAATGAGAGGGAATGCCGACACGACTCCCGGCCCGCCGGCATCGAAAGACTAGTCCCCAGGTTTATCTCCCGCAGTCTCAGTTCGGGTTCAGTTTGGTTTAGGTCTCTTTCCTTCCCCCAGGAAGGAACATAACGCCATAAAAAAGAGTGGGTTATTTCACATTTTTTTACAAAAACCGGCTATCTCTCAATGTACCCATATTGATAACAACCCAAACCAATGTTAATAATTTGTAACTGGACAGAGTATTAACTCTAACTCTGCCCTTGCACATTTCAGGGAAACTTACGACATAGGAAAATCATGATGAAAAAAACCTGTTCCAGCGCATTGCTGCTTCTGGCCGGATTGCTCAGCATTCAGGCACAGGCAGAAACTCAGTCTGCCACCCTAGGTGAAATCCGAATGGCTAGTGCAGAAACCGGCAACGTCGCGGCGCAAAAGCGCGAGTTGGCCCGAATTCTTGCCAAGCGCTACCCGGTTCTCGCCGGCGAGCTGAAAGAAAAAATCAACCGCTACCAGCTGCACCTGAGCACCGACGAACTTCAGGCCCTGACCAGCTCAGAACGCCAAATGCTGCAACAAGCGGATAACCGGATCCGCCGCAGCAAGGGCCTTTCGCAGCAGGGCCCGTCGTTGCTGCAACTGCGTCTGGCCGATGAGGCCATGTTGGCAGCATGGCAAGGCGGCGAAGAGCCGCTGTTCGCCTTTGCCCCCGAGGGTAACGACAAGTACTGGGATGTTATCGAAGCGTTCGACAGCAGGGGCTATGTCCACCTGCTCGACGTCAACACCCTGCCCGACCGCCCGGTACTGGTTGTGGAACTCGACGGCAAAAAGGCGCTCAGCGAGGGGCTGAAGGTGATGCGCGAAACCTTTGCCAAGGGCCATGGCGGTAGCGTCTCGCAGGCGGTTACCACACAAAGCGACGCCGAAGCGATTTCCACCTCGGTACTTAAGCGGATCCGCCTCAACGACGATCAGGAACCCTGGATCTCCGGCGCGGCGGAAATCTACGGCATCACCACGGGCGTCGATCCGTCTCGCCTGGATCCGGTTCTCGACATAGTGGAAATGCCCTACCTCGACTACGACGGCACCGACTACTACCCCAATCAAATCGTGATCCATTGGGAACGCTACCGCTGGCAGGCCGCCGATCTGTTGCTGATGGAACATGACGACGGCACCAACTACAAGGAACTGGCCAGCAAACTGCTGGAGGTGGCCACCGCCGTGATGCGCGCCATCCCGGATCCGGAAATACAGGGCTATGCCATCATTCCGCAGCTGACCAACGAGATCCTCAAGGCCATGCCGGACGCCTGGTTTACCAACGACGACGATTATGTCGATGTCTTCTACACCCTGATGGAAAACCAGGTTTACAACCAATATTACGGCGCCAGCGGCAACGCGAAAATCAACCTCGAACCGCTCACCATCGCACCGCGCTGATAAACCATGCGGGGCACCTGCCCCGCATTCCGCTGTGCGGTTTTGCTCCCCGTCATTGCATGCTTTGCGCTATAGGCTAGTGTTAGTAGCTGGGGTAAAAAACAATTGCAAAAAAGGACCGCATGGCAATGTTCGATTTTAAAGGCAAGCGACGCGAAGGCGGCCCGGCTGCCGTTGAAACCATTGACCAATTGCAACAAACCCTGCGCACCTCATTGCAGGGGCTGACCTCGGCGGAGGCCAAAAAGCGCCTTGGCGAATACGGCTACAACGAGATCCGCGAGGAACGGGTCAGCATACTGCGGCAATTTCTCGGCTACTTCTGGGGCCCTATTCCCTGGATGATCGAAGCCGCCCTGATCTTGTCGTTCCTTTCCCGCCATTGGCCCGATTTTTTTATCATTCTGGTGCTGCTCATCGCCAATGCCGTCATCGGCTTTTGGGAAGAACACCAGGCTGGCAATGCCATCGCCGCCCTCAAGGCCAAACTGGCGCTCAGCGCCAATGTGCTGAGGGACGGTGACTGGTGTTCGGTAGCGGCGCGGGAACTGGTGCCCGGAGATATTATTGAAGTCTCCATCAGCGATGTGGTGCCCGCCGATGCCCGGCTGCTGGAAAACGCAGCCCTGGAGGTGGATCAATCGGCCCTCACCGGGGAATCCCTGCCGGTGGAAAAAGCGGCCGGCGACAGCATCTATTCCGGGTCCATCGTACGCCTCGGTGAAAGCCGCGCGCTGGTCTACGCCACCGGACGCCACTCCTTTTTCGGCAAC
Organism: Pseudoalteromonas sp.; assembly: GCA_050288805.1. Taxonomy (GTDB): domain Bacteria; phylum Pseudomonadota; class Gammaproteobacteria; order Enterobacterales; family Alteromonadaceae; genus Pseudoalteromonas. Next base: position 132 of record JBNKEN010000322.1, on the reverse strand, counting down.
ACCGCCCAGCTGGTGCAGCAGGCCCACACGGTCAGCCATTTCCAGCGCGCGGTGCTGAGAATCGGCAACTACCTTATCGCGCTGGCCATAGGCCTTATCCTGATCATACTCGCCATCGCCCTGTTTCGCGGC
>JBNKEN010000321.1:0-2466 GCA_050288805.1 Pseudoalteromonas sp. | reverse complement strand
GATGGTCGATAAGTATAAGGTGTCGGTTGCGTCCATCACGGCGGCGGAAAAAGTGATATTCAATCCTGTATCTACGGCTTGCCAGCTGTGGCCGAGATCCTCGCTTTTGAATGCATGACCGCGCAGGCCGAACACCACCAGGTAGTCGTCGTTGCCGGTGAGGCCGAAGTAACTGCCGCCGTAAGGGGTCTCGATGGCGGTGAAGCGTCCGCTGACTTGGTCCAGGCGTTGCACCATGCCTTGTTCGCCGGCAATAAACAACGAACCTTTCACGCTCGCTATCGAGGTGATGTGCAGCAAATAAGGGTTGTCTGTGAGATGAGCGAGCGGCGTCCAACTGTTGCCGCCGTCGCGGGTTTCAAAAATCAGGTTGAACACCCCGACGATGTAACCGTGCTGAGGTGTGTCAAACCACACGTCGAGAAACGGTTTATCGGCCCCTTCGTCGATAAGGCGCTTGGATTCGTCGATCCACACGGAGGTGAGCGTTCGTTGCTCGAGGTTGTTATCTTGTTGTTCGAGTTCGGCAAGTCGGTTGCTGTAGTAAGACAGCATAATGTTGCCTAAGGCGCGACCGTCCAGCTGTTTCAGCCAGCTTACACCGCCGTCCTCTGTGTGTAATACCACCCCGTCATGGCCGACGGCCCAGCCTTTGGCGCCATCGACAAAATGTACCGCGTTGAGATCCGAGCTCACGGGAACAGAGGCCTGATGCCAGCTTTGTCCCTGGTCGTCGGAATAGACGATATGGCCGCGAGGGCCGACCGCGACAATGCGTTCAGCTGCGTGGGAAATGGCTGTCAGGGGAGAAGTGGCCGCAAGGGAAGAGCGTTCGGCCGGTGTATCGAGCACATCTTGAAAGGTAAGCGTATCGGCAAAACTAGCAACGGAAAAAAACGGTAAAGCAAATATGTACGCTGACAGGCATTTGGGACATCTCATAATACCACCTTACTTGTGAGAGAAGCCGCGCCCGTTTCCGGACGCGGCGTTTTTAGAACGATGGCCGTCAACGATCAGCGGATACCGCGACCGGCCAGCGAGTTCGGCGACCATTCGGCAGCAGACAACTCAACGTCATACTTGATACCGAAGTGTTGTCCGAACAAACCTGAAACGGCATAGTTGCCACCGATCAGGTCATAGACCATATGGGTGGTCGCATCCGGTGTTGCTACGTCATAGCTTGGCGACAGGAACGCAAACGAACCACGGTATAACTGGTCACGGGCGTCATACTGATCCGAGGCAAGGGCGATCCAGCTGTCTTCATCCAGATAGAAGATCCGGTCCTTGTAGATGTGGCGTTTGCCTTCCTTCAGGCTTGCCTTGACGACCCAGACGCGGTGCTTTTCCCAGCGTACCGACGCAGGGTTCAGATGGTTAGGCGTCAACAAGGAATCCATATTCGGGTTGTAGGTGACATCGTAGGCGTTGTACGGAACATACATTTCCTTTTTGCCGACCAGTTCGAAATCGAAGCGGTCCATACCGCCCATGAAGACGAACGCGTCATCGTAGGTAGAGGCTCCGGCGGCACCCGGGTTCGGGGTGTCATAGCCAAGATCCGGCGCGAGCTTCACGCGACGTTGGCCGGGAAGATATTGCCAGGCGCGGCGTGGTTGCACTATCGGGTTTGCAGCATCTTGCAGCAGAATGGCTTCACCGGCTCGTCTTGCGGGGCCTGAATACTGCAGCTTGATACGATAATAGATATCGTCGGGCTTGATCATCTGATCCATGTTTTCATAGATCGGGAAGCCGATATAACCCTGTCCGGTGGTCGCCAGGGTCGCGGTGCCGGCCGAGTCCACGTTCCAGTTGTCGAACTTACCTTCCAGGCTCTTGCCCTGATAACGCAGCAGGTGGTTCCACATTGCTTCATAACCGGTTTTAGGGATAGGGAATGGCACGCCGGGGAGGGCGTTTTCCAGCCCCAGGCCGCCGTCGATAGATTTGGCTCCTACCGCGTTTTTCAGGGTGTTCTGCAGGTTTTTCTCCGGCAAGCTCACGGTTCTGTGCGTCGGATAAACGTTGATTTTATAGCTGTCGAAACGTTCAAGCAGTGCTTTTGCGGTGTCGGTCAACAGATCGGCATGCTCGGCCATGTTTGCCTTGGTGATCACCAGCACCGGTTTCTCGTCCGCAAACGGGTTAGGACGCTTGGTATCGCCGGGCTTGAAACCGGCCGGGAGGGCGTCTAACCCGCCGTTATAGGCAGGGATTGAATTGTCACCGTTGGCGGCTTTTTCTGCGCCGACCAGTGTCAGGGTGTCACCGAGTTGTTTTGCTTCTTGCGGTGAAACTGCAGCATAAGCCGCACCCGATGTCACGGCCATCATAGCGCATGCGATTAGAGATTTTTTAAAGTTAATCATAGTGTTCTCCTGAATTTGTTACTCAACCCACGGCTTAAATCGTGGTCTTAAATGTCAGGGCGACCATACCGCGGTCTTTCAACTGAGA
>JBNKEN010000320.1:0-17680 GCA_050288805.1 Pseudoalteromonas sp. | reverse complement strand
TGTTTTCAGAAACTCACTCGACAGTGCCCAAACCCGGCTGTTGCACGCTCGTTCCGGCGAAATACAAAGTTATCTGCAGCGAAAACGCTTCATGTTTTTCTTCCAACCCCTGTTTGATCTGGTCAGCGGCGATATTATCAGCCATGAGGCTTTGCTGAGGATCCGTCATGAATCCCTCGGCTTGCTGTGCGCATACCAGTTTTTGCCTCTGCTCGATGACGAGAGCAGCGCAATGCAACTGGACAAAACGGTATTGGAACAGATCCTGGAATTGTTGGCAAAGGAAGGGAAAGGGGCTAAACGGGTCAGCGTTAACATACATACCCATAGCTGGTTCAACCGGGATTTCTGGTCCTGGTTGGAACGCTTATTTGTCGATCATCCCAATGTAGCACACCTGACGTTTGAATTGTCTGAGGCGCAATATTGTGCACGCTGGCGTGAGTTGGAGCCCAGGTTGCGGCTGCTTGGCCAGCATCATATCGGCATTATGCTGGATCAGGTGAACGGACGAATTCAGGGCAGGCACTTACAATATCCGGTTGCGGGCCTGAAACTGGCCTGCGAACTGGTCAGGGGATGCGACAGGGATATACAGCGTCAGGGTGAAATTCACCGCATTATCAAACTGGCAAGCCAGCATGATATACCCGTTTATGCGGTCGGCGTGGAAAACCGCTCTGAGGTTGAATGTCTGCAACGGCTCGGCGTACTGGGCGCTCAGGGCTATTATTTTTCCGAGCCGCTGTATAAGTTCGACGAAATTTGTCATCAGTATTAGATCAGACCTCGATACCTGAGCCCCGTCAAACCCTGTAGACCGCCGGTATGTACTGCGATAATGCGGCTGCCACTCGGAAAGTACCCCTGTTCAATCAGTTGCCACACTGCATACAGCATCTTGCCTGTGTACACCGGCTCGAGAGGCAGCCCATGTTCGGCTCTCATGGTTTGACAAAAGCGCCACAGTTCGGGTGTAAAGCGTCCGTAACCGCCGCCATGAAACTTCGTCAGCAGTTGCCAGGGGGCGTGGTCAGGGTAGGCGCTCAGCAGGTTTGCTATCTCCTGACGCAAATAATCCGCCTGTTTCAGCACCGCAATGCCGGTTACCAGCGTGCCGTCGGGTAGACCCGCGGCAAGTCCCGCCAGGGTGCCTCCGCTGCCGGTAGCGCAAAATACGTAGTCGCAAGGGGGAAGGCTGGCGGCCAATTCCTGACATCCGACCAGAGCATGTTCATTAGTTCCTCCCTCTGGTACTATGTGGCGGTGCGGATGTTTTTCGCGCAGCTCCGCCAGATAGTCGATGTCGTAGCGTTTGCGGTAGGTTTGTCTGTCGACAAGGGTTAACTGCATTCCACAGGCCCGTGCAAAACGCAAAGTGGGATTGTTTTGATCCAGCTCCGGGCCACGAATAATCGCATGTGTTTTAATGCCGAATAATTTGCCGGCTGCCGCGCAGGCGTAAATATGATTGGAAAAGGCGCCGCCGAAGGTGAGCAGACCCGCTTTGGATGAATCTTGTATTTCAATTAGATTATACTTAAGTTTCCGCCACTTATTTCCGCTGATAAGGGGATGGATCAAATCGTCGCGTTTTACCTGCAAGGTGACGGCGTGCTTTTTCAATAGCGGATGACGTAAGGGTTGTAACGGTGATTCGGGTAGTTCTGGCAGGCGGTTTGTCATGCTGGCTCGTACTAAAGGCTTGCGGATTGGCTTGTTTCACTGATATTTTGTAGCCTGCGGATGGTATAACTTTAATAATATGATAAACAAATTTTTTTCCCGGTTACCTTGGTCCAAAAGATCGACATCAAGCAACAGCCTGATCGGTATCGCGCTGTTTGCGGGCAGGGTGACCGGAGTCCGTCTGCATCCGGGGGCATCAGGTTGGCTGGTATCAAGCAAGTACCTGATCGATATCGCCGATGAACAGGCCACGGCGGCCGCCATTGATAAGGTGGTAAGCGAACTGACGCGCTTCTCATGCCGTTGCAATCTTGTGTTGTCGCCGAATTTATACCAGGTTGTGCAGATGGAAAAACCGGCGCTCGCAGAAGCCGATTTGATTCAATCTCTGCCTTGGTTGAGTAAAGATTTATGCCAAATCCCGCCGGAAAATATCGTCGCGGACTACATGGATTCGCCGGTGGGAAATAATATCCAGGCCGCCCGTATCAACGTGTTTCTTGCCGATAAAAGCTATTTACAACCCTTGTTGGTGCCATTTCACGACAAGGAAATGATGCTGGATGCCATTCTGCCCGAGGAGCAGGCGACGGCGCAATTACTGCGCGGAGACGAGTTTGCTCATTTGTTGGTGGTGCAGCATCCGGGTCAGGAGCCGGCGATCATCATCGTCAAGCAGGGTAATGTGATGCTGGTGCGTCGCCTGAGGGGATTCAATGCATTGCGACAAAGCAGCGACGAGCACATGCTCGGCGCCTTGCTTGAAAACCTGAGTCTTGAGGTGCAGCGTTCCATGGATTTCTATGAGAGCCAGATGAAGCAGGCGCCGATTAAGGATATTCAGGTGGCGATCTGCGGCCAGAACGATGAGGAAATTGCGCGGCGGCTCGCTGAGTTTCAGGCGGTGAAGGTGATCCCCCTGCGTCCGGAACTGCCCCTCGGCGATGTGATTGAACCGGATTACTATCTGGCATTGGCCGCGGCCTGGCAATTGACGGGAAGCCCGGCATGAAGAACCGCGTAAATTTATATCAGGACACCCTCAGGCCGAATATCGATCCGTTGCCACTGCAGCGTGTCGTGATTATCTGGCTGCTGGTGCTGATAGTAAGTGTGGCGGCGGCGTTTTTCGCCTTGCGCTCTGAGCGTCTGGCGCGACAGGAATTGACTGTAATAACCAATGACGTTCTGAAACAGCAGGCGGCAGTTAAAGAACTACAGAAAGAGCTGCTACGCCGTCAGGATTTAACCGAACTCAACCAGCGCATCGCCGAATTGCAACGGGAAGTGGCCGACAAGCTGGAAATTCTGCGTTATGTGCAAAATGAAAGTGGCAAGGGCGCAACGGATTATGCCCAGGTGATGGCTGATCTCGCCCGCTATCACAAAGAAGGGGTTTGGTTGACCCGCATTTATGTTGCGGGGGCCGAGCTGGTATTGGAAGGCGAAACCAGCAGGCCTGACGAGCTGGCGCTCTGGCTTGAGGGGTTAAAGCGTTCCGCCTATTTTTCCGGCAAGGCGTTTTCAGTGCTGCAGTTCAGCGGCGATGAAGAGGTTCGTCGCTTCAGGGTCGCCACGACGGAGAAGGGCAATGCCGTGCTCTCGCCGCTGTCTCGGGTTGACTCGACTGACAAGAATAGCGCCAAGCAGATGACCGGCATATTAAAACAAGCCGGAGGCCAGCTATGAATCAACTTTGGCATAACTGGCTAGCACGATTTTCATCGCTACAGCTGCGGGAAAAATACCTGATGCTGTTGGTCGGGGTGTTCCTGATCGGCTATCTGATAGCCTGGTTTTACGTCATTCCGCCGTTTGGCGAAGCAGCCAGACTAAATGAACGCGTTGAAAGCGGTCGATCCGAGCTGAAACAATTGCAGCAGCAAGGCGATATTCTGCAGCAAGGTATGGCGCACAATTATGGCGCCAAGCTGCAGCAGGAAATCATGACGCTACAGGAAACCATTCGCGACACGGATCAGGCGCTGCATTCTTTCGGCCAGGGATTTATTGCCGCCGACAAGATGCCGCAGGTGTTGCAACGTATGCTGGGTCAGCAGAAAGGCGTACAACTGACGGGGTTTGAAGTCTTGTCGGCCAAGGCGATAGCGCTTGGCGAGCAAAAGCCGTCGACAACCCTGTTTTATGAGCACCCGATGCGTTTGACGATTCGGGGGGATTATTTTGCCCTGTTAGGGTATCTTGAACACTTAAAAGCCATACCGGAAAAGCTTTTTATTCGGCAGATGGATTATCATGTAATTGAATACCCCAAAGCTGAGCTTCAGCTTGAGCTGGCGACCGTGAGTACGAATGAACGTTTTTTTGCGCTTTAATCTGTTATTGATCGGGCTTTTTTGCTGTCAGGTCATGGCCCGCGACACGCTGCAGGATCCTACCCGACCGCCGCAAAAAGCGGCCGTTGCGGCGGGCCCCGTTGCCGAGGCGGCAGGCCCGCTATTGCGACTGGAATCCGTTCTTAAGCAGGGAGATAAGCTGAGCGCCGTAATTTCAGGGCGTCTGGTGCACCAGGGTGATAAGGTGGAGGGCTACACGGTCCGGCGTATCGAACGGCGCCGGGTTATTTTGGCGCGCGACAGCGAACAATTAATATTAGAACTATATCAATATGAAATTAACCGTCATGCGAATTAGAGAACGAGTTGTCCTGATGCTGGCTCTGGTCAGTCTGTCTGCGTGTCAGAGCTTCGGTACCGGGGAGCGTGTGCAGTCCCATATTCGCAATGAACTCAGCGCTTCCGGCAATGAGGCATCGCCGCAAGCCCCGGCGAAAATGCCCGAGGCGGTTACGCAAGAGTTGCTTGATTCACTCGGGCCCGACCCGCTGGCGCCCGATAATCTCGCGTTGAAGCGTTTTGAAGTGGCGGCCAACGAAGTCGATATTCGTGCCTTTTTCTCGGCTCTGGTGGACGGAACACCCTACAGCGTTGCGGTACACCCGGAGGTGGTGGGAAGCGTGACCCTGACCCTCAAGGACGTTTCCCTGGACGACGTGCTGAAGGTGATCACCCGCATGTATCCCCTTGACGTGTTTCGTGAAGGCAAGGTGGTACAGGTGCTGCCTGCACGAATGCGCACCGAATCGATCCCCGTCAACTACCTGATGATGAAACGCAGCGGTATGTCGACCGTGAGCGTGGTGGCCGGCGGCGTTACCAGTAAGGACAATCAAAACGGCGGTTTCGGCGGCAATCAGAATGCCAATAACACCGCCTTAAACAACACCGGTAACACCGGCAACCAGTTTGGTGGCATGGGCAATTCGAGCCGTCAGCTCAACGGTTCGACCATTCAAACCAGCAGTGAGAATGATTTCTGGACCGGCTTGAAAGAGGCACTGGAGGCACTGGTCGGCAAGCATGACGGACGTTATGTCATCGTCAGTCCGCAGGCGAGCATGGTGACCGTTCATGCGTTGCCAAGCGAAATTGCCGCGATGAAGGAATTTCTGCATCGCAGCGAGGAAAGCCTGCAGCGTCAGGTGATCCTCGAAGCGCGGATTATCGAAGTGACCCTGAAGGACGAATATCAGCAAGGGGTGAACTGGACTCAGATCCTCTCAAATGCGGCGCGGCTCAGCAGCACCGAATTCAGCTTTGCGACCTCGGCAGGCAGTCAGGGCAACAGTATTTCCGCCGATCTCGGCGGGGTGTCGACTCTGTCGTTCAACAACGCGGACTTCTCGGGGGTGATCAGCCTGTTGCAAACCCAGGGTGACGTGCAGATGCTGTCGAACCCACGGGTCACGGCAACCAACAACCAGAAGGCGGTGATCAAGGTGGGCGAAGACGAGTACTTTGTGACCGACGTGTCCAGTACCACTACCACAGGGGCCGCCACGGAGAACGACACCTCGAACATTGAACTGACGCCGTTTTTCTCCGGTATTGCGCTCGACGTGACGCCGCAGATAGATAAATACGGTTCGGTGATCCTGCATGTACATCCGTCGGTAACCGATACCGCCGAGCAGAACAAGGTGATAAACCTGGGCGACAAGGAAATCACATTGCCGTTGGCGCAAAGCAACATTCGCGAGTCGGATACGGTGATCCGCGCCGCCAGTGGTGAAATCGTGGTGATCGGCGGGCTGATGCAGACCATCACCACGGACCAGGAATCGAAAACGCCGCTGCTGGGCGATATCCCGCTGTTCGGCAACCTGTTCCGCAATGTGCGCAAGCAACAGAATAAAAAAGAGCTGGTGATCCTGTTGAAACCCACCGTGGTGATGCCGGACAGCTGGCAAAAGCAGCAGCAACGCAGCCGCGAGTTGCTCAACAGCTGGTATCGCAACTGATATGTACCTGAGTTTTTTCCAGTTGAGCGAAATGCCGTTTTCGCTGACGCCGAACACGCATTTTTTCTGTGCCCTGGAGCCGCATAACGAGGCGATGCAGGTGTTGCTCAGCGCGCTCAGCATGGCCGAAGGCTTTATCAAGGTCACCGGCGAGGTGGGCACAGGTAAAACCCTGCTGTGCCGGAAACTGCTCAACCATATCGAAGACAATTACGTGGTGGCCTACCTGCCCAATCCCTATCTGACACCGGACGAACTGCGCTGGGCGCTGGCGAGTGAATTGGGGCTGGAACTCGACCCAAAAACGGATCAGCAGGCCCTGAGCCAATCTATCGAGCACCGTTTACTGGCGCTGATGCGAGAAGATAAAAAGGTCGTGATGATCATCGACGAGGCCCAGTGCCTCAGTTGGGATGCCCTGGAGGCGCTGCGTCTGTTTACCAACCTCGAAACCGAGAGCCGTAAGTTGTTGCAGGTGGTGTTGTTCGGCCAGCCGGAACTGGATCAGCGGCTCGCCAATCCGCGGGTTCGTCAGTTGCGCCAGCGTATCGGATTCTCGTTTCAGCTAAGGCCCATGACGCCTTCCGAGGTGGTGTATTACATTCAGCACAGGTTACGCTGTGCCGGCGCCGAAGGTGCTCCTTTGTTTTCCAAACGCCTGAGTTTGCATATTGCCCGCGCCAGTCGGGGCATTCCCCGCCTGGTCAACGTGTTGTGCCACAAGGTACTGCTGCAGGCCTATGGTGAAGGAACCCAGGCTATCAGCAAACGCCATGTGAAAACCGCGATTCTGGATACCGAAGACTGCCGAGCCGACAAGCGCGAGTGGATCTGGCCGGTGGCGGTATTGTCCTTAGCCATCTTGTCGCTGGCGCTGCTTTGGTGGTGGAGGCAGCAAGCATGAGCGTGCTGAATAAAATGCTCAAGGATATCGAGCAGCGTGAAACCCAGGCGGCCCGTCTGGGGCTCGAGCAAACCGTGGTCGTTAAACCGGCGCGGGATTATGCCCTATGGCTGATCCGGGGATTGGTGCTGGTGGTCGCAGTCGGCATCGTTGCGGCGGGTTATTATTTTATCCCCGGCAGCACCCGAACAGGCCTTCCGGCCGAGCTGAAGAGCGAAAAAAGCACGCAGCAGCCCGCCGCCGAACCGGTTTTTCAACAGGCCAACATGGCTGAAAGCAATCTTGCGCCAGAGTCGAATGAGCCACGCGAACCCTCGGTCAAACTGACCCAGCGCAACGCGCCGCCGGTGCCTGTCGTGGCGAAAACAACACCGGCGCAAACAAACCCCGAGCAAGAAAAGGCGGCACCGCTGCAAACCGTGGTCGCACGCCAACCGAAACAAACTCAAGTCAGCGCAGGGCAAGCAGCCGCCAAAGCACAAGCGGTGCGACAACCCGCGGTGATATTTAAACCCGATTTACCACCCGCCCCGACGGAGCAGGCACAGCAGGCGTTCAGCGCCGGCAAGCAGGCGTTGACCTACGGCCTGGCAGAAGAAGCGATTGCTCACCTCAAGCGGGCGCTGACGCTCAATCCAAGTCACATTGAGGCGCGCAGCCTTCTGGTTTCCGCCTATTACAGCCAAGACCGCATCAAAGAGGCGGAAACCGTGCTGCATCAAGGTCTGGCTTTGCGCCCCGAAGTGACCCGTTGGCGGGTCACCCTGGCTAAGCTGTTGACCGCACAGCAGCGTTTTGGCGACGTGTTGCTGGTTCTCAACGACGAATACCAGGATATGGCGCCGCTCGATTATTGGATCCTGCGCGGCACGGCGGCTCAGCAACAGCAGCAACATGCGTTGGCAGTACGTTGTTTCCATTACCTGACTCAGCGTCAGGCAAGCCAGGGTAAATGGTGGCTGGCGCTGGCCAGTTCAGAACAGGCTCTCGGGGAAAACGCGCGCGCGGAGGAACACTTCGATGCGGCGCTTAGGTTGGGTGGACTCTCCCTGAACGCCCGGCAATATGCAGAACGACGTTTACGGGAATTGAGGGGGCTTTAATGGCTACGCCGAAGTTAAAAATGCGCCTGGGTGATTTGCTGGTTATCGAGCAGATCATCTCCGAAGATCAACTCAATCAGGCCCTGACGGCGCAAAAAAGTTCGGGACGAAAACTGGGTGCCACCCTGATTGAGCTGGGGGTGATCTCCGAGCAGCAGCTGCTGCGCTTTCTCGCCCAGCAGCTTAATGTCCCTTTTCTCGATATTTCCCAACGCCGGATTTCTCCCGAACTGGCTAATTTTCTTCCTGAAGGGCCGGCCCGGCGCCATCGCGCCCTGGTACTTGAAGACAACGGTGACAGCGTGCTTGTCGGTGTCAGCGATCCGACCGACCTCAATGCCCTCGATCAGCTCTCGCTGCTGCTGGAACCTAAGCGCCTCGACCTGGCGGTGGTACAGGAAAGCCAGATCATGGAGGCGTTCGATCAGGTTTACCGCCGCACCCAGGATATCGCCGAATTCGCCGAGTTGCTCGATGAAGAGCACCAGGATGTCGAGGAATTTGAACTCTCCGCGCTGGATGACGACACCTCTGACGCCACCGTCGTAAAACTGCTGCAATCTATTTTTGAGGATGCGGTGCAGGTTCGCGCCTCGGATATCCATATCGAACCGGACGAGCGGGTGCTTCGGATCCGCCAGCGGGTCGACGGCATATTACAGGAAAATACCCTTAACCAGGTCAAGATCGCCTCGGCCCTGGTGCTGCGTCTTAAGCTGATGGCCGGGCTGGACATCTCCGAAAAGCGTCTGCCGCAAGACGGACGTTTCAACATCAAGATCAAGGGTCACAACATAGATATCCGGGTTTCCACCATGCCGGTGCAAAACGGTGAGTCTGTGGTGATGCGTCTGCTCGATCAGTCGGCGGGACTGCTGACCCTGGACCAGACCGGGATGCCGCCGCGGTTGCTGAAAAAACTGCGCGATACGATTAAACGCCCGCACGGCATGATCTTGGTTACCGGGCCGACCGGTTCCGGTAAAACAACAACTCTGTACGGCGCGCTCAGCGAGCTCAATCAACCGGAAAATAAGATAGTGACGGTTGAGGATCCGGTGGAATACCGCATCGGCCGTATCAACCAGGTGCAGGTCAACAACAAGATTGGGCTCGATTTCGCCAGCGTGCTGAGAACCACCCTGCGTCAGGACCCCGACATTATCATGGTGGGTGAGATGCGGGATAAGGAAACCGTGGAAATCGGTCTGCGCGGCGCCTTGACCGGTCACCTGGTGCTCAGCACCCTGCACACCAACGACGCGGTAACCAGCGCCATGCGCCTGATCGACATGGGGGCGCCGGCCTACCTGGTGGCCAGTTCCCTGCGCGCCATCATCGCCCAGCGTCTGGTGCGACGTATTTGCCAGAACTGCAGGCAGGAATACACGCCGGATGCCCAGGAAAAGGCCTGGATCAAATACCTCAAACCCGGACTGGAGGGGAGCACCTTCTGGCGCGGTCGCGGCTGTACCAGCTGTAATCACAGCGGCTACAAGGGGCGGATCGGTGTGTTTGAACTGCTGGAAATGACTGAAAGCATGATGGATGCGTTGCGCCAGAACGACACCCACGGTTTTGCCCTGGCGGCGAAGAACAATCCCGATTTTTCTCCCTTATCCGACATGGCGCTGGAATATGCGAGGGACGGCATTACCAGTTTGGATGAAGTGTTCAAGGTGGCCGAATACGTGCCGGAAGTGCTGGTTAGCGGCGAATGAAACGCTTTCGTTACCAGGCCAAGGACAGTCAGGGCAAGATGATAGACGGGGTGCAGGAAGCCGCTAGCGCTTCCGCGGTCGCCGACGGGCTGATCCGGCGTCGCTGTATTCCGCTGAAAATTACGGAGCTGCCGGCGCACAGCGGCGGCGAGATAGTGGCGGCGCTCAACCACTGGTTGCAGCCCAAGATCGGTCTCAATGACATGATCATCTTTTCGCGCCAAATGTACTCCCTGCTGAAGGCGGGGATCCCGATCATTCGCGCCATCGTGGGCCTCAGTGAAACCACCACACACCCGCGTTTTCGCCAGGTGCTGCAGGACATCGCCAGACAGCTGGAGCAGGGGCGCAACCTGTCCAGCGCCTTGGCCGCACACGGTAAGGTATTCAGCCGCCTGACCATCTCCGTGGTCGTCGTGGGCGAGAGCACGGGTAAGCTCGAAGAGGCATTTTTACAGCTTTCGGAATATTTCGAACGCGAGCAGGAAACCCGTAAAAGCATCAAGGCCGCCATGCGTTACCCGACCTTTGTCGTGTTCGCCCTGATCGCGGCCATGTTTATTCTGAATATTTTCGTGATCCCGACCTTCGCCCAGATGTTTGCCCGGTTTAACGCCGAGCTGCCCCTGATGACCCGGATCCTGATCGGCACCTCCGGATTTTTCGTCCAGTACTGGTATTTGCTGTTGGCCGGGATCGTTGCCGCCGTGGTGGGGTGGAAACGCTACCTGGCTACGACCAAGGGACGCTTGAACTGGGACCGCTACAAACTGAAATTGCCGGTTGTCGGCAGCATCATAGAGCGGGCGCTGCTGGCGCGTTTCAGTCGCAGCCTGTCGATGGTGCTGAGAGCCGGTGTGCCTATGACCTCGGGACTCAGCCTGACCGCCGATGCGGTCGCAAATGCTTACATGCAGCAGGCGATCATCGAGATGCGTCAGGGAATCGAGAAGGGTGAAAGCCTGCTCAGGGTGGCCCGGCAAAGTCAGTTGTTTTCCCAACTGGTATTGCAGATGGTGGCCGTCGGCGAGGAAACCGGCCGGGTCGACGAATTGTTGCAGGAAGCGGCGGACTATTACGAGCGCGAGGTCGATTTCGACCTGAAGAGCCTGACCGCCAAGATTGAACCCATACTCATCAGTGTGGTTGCCCTGATGGTGTTGGTGCTGGCGCTCGGTATCTTTACCCCGATGTGGAATATGATGTCGGCCATCAACGGGGGCCGCTGATGAAGGCGTTTCGGGAAGAACCGAGCGACTCTCGTTTAAGCAGGCTTTTCCAACGTATCCTCAGTTTCGTGTTGATCGCGGTATTTATTAGCATTTTTATACATTATGCGATTGAGTTCCTTTCGGTAATTGGTACACTAAACCGGAATAAAGTAGGAGTCGAATTTCAGCAGACCGTTAATGAGGCTCACGCGGCCTGGCTGCATAAGCGAGAAAATACCATTACCTTGCGCAAGCTCAATACGCAAATGGAAAAGGGTGACAGTATTACCTTTCGCATGAATGCTGTCGGCTGGCCGGTGGCGGTTGCAGACAGCGAGCTTGAGCCATGCCGGGCGTTGTATACCCATCTGCAAAGCGAACGCTGGGATAGGGAAATGTCATCGCAAGTCATGGAGTTAGATGAAGGCGAACGGGGGTGCCAGTTCGGTTTTGCGGGGCGTCCCTGGTTTTTTTATTCGTTTTCGAACGGTTCGCTGCGGTTCGCAAACGAGTGACGAGACGACCCTAAGTAATTCGGGCTATACTTAACAATTCAATGACTTGTGACCTATCGGGTAGCAGAAAATGAACAACAGAATTCAACAGCGCGGTTTTACGCTTATCGAACTGATCATCGTGGTGATCATTCTCGGCCTGTTGGCCGCAACGGCCCTGCCGCGCTTTATCGACGTGACCGACGAGGCGCAGACCGCCTCGGTAGAAGGCATGGCCGGCAGCTTTGCCGCTGCGGTGGGGCTGGTGCGTTCCCAGTGGGAGCTTGACGGCAGGCCGAACAATGCGGGTAATGTGACCAGCGTACAGTATGACAGAACCACGGTCGGTGTGGACGGCAGCATAGGCTATCCGACCAATGACGGCACCTCAGACACCCGGATCAGCGCCGTGGATGCCACCGCATGTCAAAGCGTATTCAACCTGATACTGCAAAACGCCCCGCGTAACAGTTCGGCGGCGGACAACAGCACGGGCGCCATTGAAAGCGCCAGCTATCTGGTGCGCTTTAACGCCGCGGGTACCGAGTGCATTTATTATCTGGTCAAGTCCCTGGACCTGGCCAATATTCCCGGCGATGCGGCCGTGGCAGCCAATACGGACGGTTTTTCCTACTTCCCGGCGACCGGGCAGGTAACTGTATTTTAATTTGAAATTGTAATTTAGAGGTAAGTTGTATGATGAAGTCAGGCAGCAAGGCACAGGCGGGTTTTACCCTAGTTGAGCTGATTATCGTAATCGTAATTCTGGGTATTTTGGCGGTCACCGCGGCGCCGCGTTTTCTTAATCTTCAAGATGATGCGCAAGTCTCTGCTATGCAGGGGGTGCAAGGTGCGTTGGAAGGCTCATTGGCTATTGTAAATGGTAAGGCTATCATTGCCGGTGTTCACAACACGGCTAAAACTGCGACGACTCCTCCAGTTGTCGAAGGTATTAACCTGCAATTCGGTTATCCAGTCGCAACTGTAGCTGCGATGCAAGCGGCAATGAATATCGATCTGACGAACGATTTTGCTTCAAGCATAATTACAGTAACTTCAGCAAATGATACCTTGGTGATTCGATCACTTGGTTCCACAGCGCCAACTGCACCAGTTGCAGGAAATGGTACTGGCGGTCAAGCAAATGACGGTTGTTATGTGGCCTACACGGAAGCCTCAGGCGCAGGTGCGACACCGACAATTATCACCAACTTTGACGACTGCTAACAACCTATGACACAACCGCGTGGTTTTTCTCTTGTTGAGTTGATTATCACGCTGGTGATCCTGGGTATACTGTCGGTGACGGTTATACCCAGGTTGCTTTATTCAAACGCCGAGACTGTGATTTCCATTCGGGATCGCGCGCTCGGCGTTTTGCGTTTGGCGCAGGCGCAAAGCATGCAGTGTACGTCTGCCGACACCACCCTCTGTCCGCCGTTGTCCGTTTCCGTTACGGTTTCCCGATTGGGCACCACGAATGCCTGCCTGAACGATGAGCGCCATGTCTGCCCGGAAAGCGGTATCTCCTTTTCTCCCGCACCCACAACCCTGACCTTTGATTCGTTGGGTAAACCGAATATCGGCCGATTCGAGCTGACCGTCAGCGGTGGCACCGCCAACAATGCCAAGCTCTGTATCGAGTCCGAAGGGTATATCCACCCATGCTAGGCAACCTTGTGAAGACGTCCAGGTTTAAGCGCGCGCAATCCGGTTTTACCCTGGTGGAGATCATTATCGGTATGGTGGTGCTGGCAATCTCCCTCACCATTATCAGCGGTATTCTCGGGCCCATGTACGTAAAAAGCGCCGACCCCTGGCACCAGGTGCGTGCCGCCGAGTTGGGGCAGGGGGTGATGAACGAAATATTGTCGCGTTCCTATGATGAGAGTTCCAGCCGCAGCGGTTCGCTGCTGCGTTGCGACGAAACCGGCGCACCGGCCTGCAGCCCGGAAGCCGCATTTGGCCCGGACGGCGCGGAAAGTCGTGCCTCGTTTGACGATGTCGACGACTATCACGGCCTGGACCAGACCGGCGATGCGATCCGCAACAGCCTCGATGAGAGCCTGGCCGGTCTGTACAACGCCTACCGGGTAAGGGTGGCTGTTTCCTACCGCGGCACAGAACTTGGCCTTGCGGATAACCGGCGCGCCAAGCGCATCGATGTCACGGTTACCACCCCAACCGGGTTTGATATCCTGTTTAGCGCCTACAAGGGGAACTGGTGATGAGGATGCGCGGCTTTACCCTGGTTGAACTGATCCTGGTGATCGTGCTGCTCGGCATTATGGCGACGGCCACCACCGCCTATCTCGGGCTCGGAGCACGGATGTACAGCGAGGTGAATGCGCGCGAGCAATTACTGGCGCAAAGCCGCTTTGCCATCGAACGCCTGACCCGGGAGCTGCGCGGTGCTACGCCCAACAGCATTCGGCTGAAACGGGACGAAAGCGCCAATGCCTATCAATGCATTGAATATGTGCCCTTTGTCTTCAGCGGCGTCTATACGGATGCGGGGTTTGACGGCGTTGAGAAAAATTATGTGGATGTCGTCAGCAGCCGGGATCTCGGCGCGGAAAACCTGTCCGGGGCGCAGCGTCTGGTTATTTATCCGCGTCACAATGACGATATTTACCTTGTCGGCAAAGACACTCAGGCCTCCTTGCTGAAAGTGGCCCCCTTCGTTGATACGACGAATCCCGATGCCTCAAATCATTCGGCGCGGTTGGCGTTATCTTCACCGGCCGCCTATCCGAATATAGACGATCATGTTTTTCCGCGTCGCTCGCCGGAGCAACGATTCTACCTGACGACCGCGCCGGTCAGTTATTGCCTGGTGAATAAGGAACTGTTGCGTTATGCCGGGTACGGATACGCAAACAGCCAGCCGGTTCCGTCGGATTTTGCCGCAGGCGGCGTTACCGGTATTTTAATGGCCGAGGGGATCGCCAACCTCGCGGGCGAAGCCGTGTTCCGCTATTCCGGCCCCTCCCTGACCCGAAACAGCGTGGTGAATCTGTTGCTACACTTTGAGTTACAGGGTCAGGACGATACGTTTTTCAATCATGAGGTGCATCTGGCCAATGTTCCCTAACCCCTATATGCATACGTTACAGACGCGACAGCGCGGCAGTGGCCTGGTTGTCGCCCTGTTTATTATGGTGGTAATGCTGGCGCTGGTACTGGCGCTCGGTCGGGTGATGCAGTCGTCGCAGGGCGCGATCGTATACGAGGTGCTGGGCTCCAAGGCTTTGATGGCTGCGCAAAGCGGCGGCGAACGCGCCTTGTCTCAATTGTTTCCGCTGTCTGCGAGCGCAAGTTGCGCGGCGGTGGACTCCGATTTCAGCGGCGCTTCAGGCAGCGGGCTGGCCGGGTGTTCCGCCGTCATGAGCTGTAGTGAAAATAGCGAAACGCAAGGCGGTGAAAGCTATACCTTGTATCGCATCACCAGCACGGGCAGCTGCATCGGCGGAGACTTCAGCGCCAGCCGGACCATCAGCGTGGAGGCGCGGGAATAATGCGGATTTTACGTATCCTGTTGACGGCACTGCTGTTGAGTTTTATCTCCGGGGTCTCGGCAAGCACCTGCCTGGATGCCTTTCCAGACGGGAATGAGGGCAACCAGAACGGGTCGGTCATCAGCGATGCGGATCTGGCGCAGATCCCCTGGCAAAATAATTTATGGCCGTTAAGCGGCACCGTGCTGGACGGCGGCTACTACTATTTCGGCGGCGCGAGTTTCGGCAATTCCTATACCCTGCATGTGGCCGAAGGCGAACGGGTGGTGATCTATGTCAACGGCAGCCTGGCTATCTGGAATAATTTCAGCCTGAACCAATACGGATCGCCGGAACAATTGGTGCTGGTCGTCAACGGCAGCCTGAGTATTCACAACAATGCAGTGATCAACGGTTTTATCTTTGTCGCCGGGGCAATTGATGTCAATAACAACAACGTGGTGGTCGGTGGCGTGGCGGCCAACGGGCCCATCGATAAGGACAACAACAGCCTGATTACCTATGATGCGGATGCCGCCGCGGAAATCGAACTGCCGGGTCTGTGCGAACCCGATCCGCCCGTACTGGAAACCCATTATCCCCTCGATTTATGTGAAGATCTCGGCAGCGGCTTGATTGAAGATTTGCTCGGCAACCATCCCGCTAACGGGTATCAACTCGGCAGTACGCAAGGCAAGGTCAACAACGGCGCCGACATGTCGGGCAGCGGCGACGATTTTGTCGAACTGCCAGGGGGCCTTCTGAACGGTTTGGGGGATTTTTCGATTGCCCTGTGGGTCAAACCCGAGGTCAAGACCGGGTTCCGTGAACTTGTTTCTGCGTTCAACTCGACCGTCGACAACGAACTGGAACTCTATATCAGGGAAAACAACGAAGGAAGGGCGGCCATCAAGGGCGGCTATTACGAATTTACCTCGCCGGTTCCCTATATCAGCAATAACAGTTGGCACCATCTGGTGCTGATGCGCAGTGACGAAGATCTTTGTCTTTTCCTCGACGGCGAGGCGAGCGCCTGTAAGGTAGCGACGGATCAGGCGCTCTCGGTCAACGGCGGAGCTTTGGGGGGGTGGAAAAAAGCCGACGGCACCCTGTCCGACGAATTCAACGGCGATATGGATGAGGTGATGGTCTACAAAGGTGCCTTATCGCCGCAGCAGATAAAGCGACTTTACGACTACCAAAAGGCCGGTTTTGACTATGACGGCAGTACGCGCGAAGATAACTGCCTGAGCTGTCTCAATGATAATTTTTCCACGGCCCAATTGAGCGGTAACTGGCGCACCTATGTAAGCAGCGGCGATTTTATTCCCGCAGTGGTTAATGGCCGTCTCAGGATGACAGAAGCCAAGGTCGATCAGGCTACCTCGGTGACCTATCAGAGGCTGCTGCCGGCGGCCGATAACCTGGTTCTGGTCGAATTCGATTATTACGCATACGGCGGCAGCGGTGCCGACGGCATGGCCGTGGTGCTTTCCGATGCCAGTAAATCGCCCCAGCCCGGCGCGTTCGGTGGCCCCCTCGGCTACGGCTATAAGCCTGGTATAGCCGGATTCAACGGGGGGTGGCTCGGCATAGGTCTCGACGAATTCGGTAATTTTTCCCGCGAGGGTGGAGATACCGGGCCGGGTTTTCGTCCCCAGACCGTGGCCGTTCGCGGTTCCGGCAGCGGTACGTCGGGCTATCGTTATCTCAAAGGGGCCTGCAGCGACGGCGCCAGCAATACCGGCAGCTGTTTGTTACCCCTTGTAGATGCGACCGACGTTAATAACCCCCATCATTATCGCATCGCGGTGGATTCTCGCACTGCGGGGGCTACCTATGTACGTGTAGAGCGCGATACCGGCAGCGGCTACCAAACCCTGATCGACTGGTTCAACGCGGCCGATCCCGTTTATCAGCAGGACGCGGTGCCGGAGAACTTTCTGTTATCCCTGACGGGATCGACCGGAAGTGAAACCAACATCCATGAACTGGACAACATCCAAATCTGCGCCATGAAGTCGGCCCCCTTGGGGGCGCAGATAGATCATTTTGAATTGATACATGAAGAGCAAACGGTACGCTGCCTTTCATCGCAGGTTGAGGTCAGGGCCTGTCTCGATGCCGACTGTACCGCTCTGTATACGGACCCGGTGAGTGTTACCCTGAGCGCCAGCGCGGGCGATTTTTCAGCCACGGGCAATCTTACGCTGGCCGACGGCGTGGGCAGTCTTAAGCTGCGCAACCCGAGCGGCGGTATCAGCACGATTGGTATCGGTATTGCCAGCCCTGATGCCGTCAATCCGCCGGTGTGCAAGGTTGGAAGCGTGCCGTCGAACTGCCAGATCGAATTCACCGATGCGGGTCTGGTATTCAGCGCGTCAAGCACCGGCTACAGCGATATTTTGCCCCAGGTGGCAGGAAACTCCTGGACCAGTTACTTGCGGGCTGTCAACAGCAACGATGAGGGGGTCTGTGAGGCGCGAAATTTGGACAACGCTCAGGTCAATCTGGGATTTCAGTGCCAGAACCCCGGCAGCTGCATTTCCGGGCAAAGCCTGACTGTCAACGGAACAGCATTTCCGGTTACCGGCGCCGGGCTCAGCGAAAACGTGGCGCTTGATTTCGGCGGCACCAGTTCAGCCCCGATCACGCTTAACTATTCAGATGTCGGGCAGGTAGTGCTGTCCGCCAGCGTCACAGTGCCGGAGCAGGACGACGAACCGGCAACGACCCTGAG
>JBNKEN010000319.1:0-5691 GCA_050288805.1 Pseudoalteromonas sp. | reverse complement strand
ATACCGTTGATCATACCACCCCAAGACGGGACGAACAGGATAACAGACATCACCATGCCCAGAGACTGAGTCCAGTCAGGCAGTGCAGTGTAGTGCAGGTGGTGAGGACCGGCCCAAATGTACAGAGAAACCAGTGCCCAGAAGTGAACTACCGACAAACGGTATGAATAAACAGGGCGACCCGCTTGTTTCGGTACGAAGTAGTACATCATACCCAGGAAGCCGGCCGTCAGCAGGAAACCTACCGCGTTGTGACCGTACCACCATTGCACCATGGCATCGACGGCACCGGCATAGATTGAATATGACTTAGTAAGAGAAACAGGCACCGCCATGCTGTTAACTATGTGCAGTATTGCAACCGTAATGATAAAGCCGGCATAGAACCAGTTGGCCACATAGATATGAGACACTTTACGTTTAATTAGCGTGCCAAAGAACACCACCGCATAAGAAACCCAAACAACCGCGATAAGAATATCGATTGGCCATTCCAGTTCGGCGTATTCTTTCGAGCTGGTGATACCCATTGGGAGGGTAATGGCCGCAAGGACGATTACCAGCTGCCAGCCCCAAAATGTGAAGGCTGCAAGCTTATCGGAGAAAAGACGCGTTTGGCAGGTGCGCTGAACGACGTAATAAGACGTTGCGAACAAGGCGCTGGTACCGAATGCGAAAATTACTGCGTTCGTGTGTAACGGACGCAGGCGAGAGTATGTTAACCATGGTGTGTCAAAGTTCAATGCCGGCCAGGCAAGCTGGGCAGCAATGAAAACCCCAACACTCATGCCAACGATGCCCCAAATCACTGTCATAATAGCGAATTGGCGAACAACTTTATAGTTGTACTCAGATTGTGATGCTACTGTTTGGCTCATTTTCTGGCTTCCGCTGCAATTTAGTTGCGTTTTAGAAATGAATTACCCGTTCAAAGAACGGGGCCTGTTATTACTCCACAAGCGCGTTACCTAAAACATTCAAAAAGATGATAGTTTCAGAAAACAAACTCGTGGAACCCTTATTTTTGCGCTGAAATGATAAATATTTTAGCCTTAAAAAGATAGGTTGATTGCCTAAAATTATGACTTCAATCAATAATTCGCCCAAGGTTGTATTTTTTTTGACTAATCTGTGGTGGATTTTTATCTGCCCGGGTAGAATCGTCCCTCTTTCGCACGTTTCCAGTTCCTCAGATGCAAACGCCGTTTTTCATTTTGTTAATCTTTATGTCGCTGCTTGGCGGCTGTGATAATCGTCCAAGTATAGGTAAAGATCCCAAGTCGGCCAGTTGCGAGCATAACCGGCCCTGTGCTTACGGTGAGGCAGTTCAAATATCGCTGTTTCCTCAGACGATAAAGCCCGAACAGGAATTTTCAATTTTTGCTGTATTTCCCCCCGGAGTTGAGCCAACGCTCGCCTATATAGAGGGCGATTCCATGTATATGGGACGGATCCCGGTCTTTTTCGCTTTCCACTCCGAGCGTAAAGGTTACCTGGCAAACACTATGGTTGGCGCATGCACGGACGAACAAATGCGCTGGCGATTGGTGGTCAACTCCTCCGACGGGCAGCAATACACTTATTATTTCCATTCCTACAACAACGTTTAATGTGACGCGTTAAGCGGCGCATTTGCACTGTCGCGCCCTTAATTGTACACGGAGTCACTTTTCTTATAGATGTCACATAAATCTCGTAATCTTAAACCCCTCGCTAATCACTTTTAAACTTGCCAATAAGAGTATGTAATTAACTTGTAAACCACCAAGAAGGAAGGGTATATTTTGAGCTGATTACATATGATTACAATTAGCTGGTATTTGATATCATTAGTAATTAAATGTTGATTTTTTTACAATAACTAATTGAATTGCCAATGTTATAATTTGAAACCTTTCTTACAAGTGTTCACAAACGAAAAACAGCATGAATCGGTAGTTTTTTGTAGTTTTAAATGTGAGCGCTCATTCAGTTTTCATTCAGTTAAATCCCCCTAATTTGCGGCCGCGAGCAGTAAATTTAAAACAATGAACTGCTACCTACCTTTTACAGGTAAACTTTCAACAAGTAGGGTTTTAATATGAAAAAAACACAACTAGGCTTGGCGGTTCTGGCTGCCATCCCAATGTTTTCAAGTGTTCAAGCCGTTGCAGCTGAAGATTCAGCCAGCGACATCGAAAAAATTCAGGTTACAGGTTCTCGCATCAAGCGTGCTGACATGGAAACCGCCAGCCCGGTGACCCTGATCGGCGCTGAAGACATCAAAGCATCAGGCGCGACCAGCATCGACAGCGTGCTGCAGAAAATGACCGCTACAGGCGGCGCCATGACTAACCCGGGTATCAACAACGGTTCAGGCGGTAACGCTCGCATCGACCTGCGTGGTCTGGGTGCTCAGCGTACGCTGGTTCTGGTTAACGGCCGTCGTATGATCAACTCAGGTACCGGTGCTGCGGCAACGGTTGACCTGAACACCATCCCTGTTTCTATGATCAAGCAGGTAGAAGTTCTGAAAGACGGCGCTTCTGCTGTTTACGGTACCGATGCGGTTGCCGGTGTTGTTAACATCATTCTGAAAGACAACTTCGAAGGTCTGGACATGAATGTTAACACCGCGATGACGGGTGAAGGCGATGCCGAAGAAAGCTCTTTCGACCTGACGGTAGGCGGTTCTTTTGACCGTGGTAACGTGGTTATCGGTCTTCAGTACACCGACCGTGGCGAAGCCAGCCAAGCGGATCGTGAGTTCTCAAAATGTCCTCTGGCTGAAGGCTCAAACGGCCTTTACTGCGCCGGTTCTTCATACTCTGAAGGCGGCCACATCTGGAACGCGCAAGGTGAAGACGCCGGTCTGTCAGGCCGTGGCGGTGACTACCACCCGTTTACTAACGCCGACCGTTTCAACTACTCGAAAGACAGCTACCTGTACACGCCGATGGAGCGTCTGAACCTGACAGGTATCGCTAACTTCGAACTGAACGACGACACCACGCTGTTCTCTGAGTTCACTTACACCAAGCGTTGGTCTGAGCAGCAAATGGCGCCTCAGCCTGTATGGTTCGACTTCACCTACACTGAAAACATGGGTGACGCACTGCTGAGCCAGCAGTGGGAAAATGAAAACGGCGAGATGGTTAACTACGCCTACGGTGACGAAATCGCCTACGGTCGTCGTATGTCAGATACCGGTACGCGTGACTTCTCTCAGGTCGTTGACACCGTTCGTGCGGTTGTGGGTGCTGAAGGCATCATCGGCGATTACGCATGGGATGTATCCGTAAACTTCGGCCGTAACGACTCGGTTGACCGTTTGTCTAACCTGCACAACATGGGTTCAATCCAAGACGCAATCGCGACCGGTGATTTCAACCCAATCGATCAGAATTCATGGGCCTATGGCAACATGCAGCAATACCTGTACACAGAGCAAAACTCAGGCGGCAGCCAGCTGTTCCTGATCTCTGCGTCTGTTTCAGGTGAAGCATTTGAACTGCCTGCAGGCTTTGTTGGTTTCGCAGCCGGTATCGAGCGTCGTCAGGAAAAAGCCTGGTTTATCCCGGATTCTCTGACAGCTCAGGGTCTGGCTAACGATCCTAAGGTTGAGCCTACTGCGGGCGGTTTCGACGTAAACGAAGCCTACATCGAATTGGCGATCCCGGTTCTGTCTGACTTGCCGTTCGCTGAGCACGTTGAACTGAGCGCCGCTATCCGTGCATTCGACTACAGCACCTTCGGCAGCGACAACACATGGAAACTGGGTTTCACTTGGAAAGCCAACGATGAAATCATGTTCCGTGGTGTAGCATCAACAGCATTCCGTGCACCGACCGTTGACGAACTGTACTCTGGTGAATCACCGTCTTTCGAGCAGGTTAGCTTCCCGGGTGCACA
The DNA here is from genome assembly GCA_050288805.1 of Pseudoalteromonas sp. Classification (GTDB taxonomy): domain Bacteria; phylum Pseudomonadota; class Gammaproteobacteria; order Enterobacterales; family Alteromonadaceae; genus Pseudoalteromonas. Next base: position 1,800 of record JBNKEN010000319.1, on the reverse strand, counting down.
GGATCAGGCTGAAGTAACCGTAGGCGGTAACTCTATGTTGACGCCTGAAGAAGCCGATACCCTGACCTTCGGTCTGGTATACGAGCCAAGCTGGTTCGAAGGTTTCTCGATGACCGTTGACTACTACGACATCGAAATCGAAAACGCGATCGCGACCGTTAACAACCAGTTCATCGTAGACCAGTGTCTGGCAACTTCTGCCAACGCAGGTAGCGTACTGTGTCAGTCAGCAAACGTGACTCTGGACGCGACAGGCCGCATCAAGTTCAACAACCAGCTGCAAAACATCGGTGCTGAACAGACTTCAGGTATCGACCTGAACCTGACTTACAGCTTCGAAGCTGCTGGCCTGAACTGGAAGGCCGCGCTGGACACTACTTACCTGGACGAGTACACAGTACAGGTTACCGGTGCACCGGTTGACTACGCTGGTCTGGTTACTTCAGGTACCGGTGGTTATGCAGACATCAAGTCTAACCTGACCCTGACTACTCGCGGTGACAACTGGGATGCAAGCTACAAGGCTCGTTACATCGCCGGTATGGACAGCTACAGCTGTATCGGTAAAGACAGCTGCCTGGCGCCTTCAGTCGGCTCAGTTGTATACCACGACATCAGCGGTTCATACGTGATCAACGATACCGTATCTGTGTCTGGCGGCGTGAACAACCTGTTCGACAAGCAAGCTCCTTACTACAGCGGTAACAACGACTCGAACACCGACCCGTACACCTACGATGTACTGGGCCGTCGTTTCTTCGCTGGCGTAAACGTTAAGTTCTAATATTGAACTGATGACAGTATCCGAAAGCGGCCTGATGGCCGCTTTTTTTGTGCCTTGGATAAACGCTAACTGTCTATTTAAAAACAACTTAATTATTTAACCCTGCTATGCTTAAGGAAAGAGCGAAGGAGAATGCGTTGAGCAAAGCGGTTAAATTACAGCAAGAAGAAGCACTATCATTTTATCTCACCCGTCACCTTAAGCCCGAGTCACGAAGCCGTGTTGAGATCTACTTCGCCATTCCCGCAGAAATGGGGGTGGACGCCAATGTCCTCACCGAAGACAGTTATTTTTACAACCATTTTAAAAGCCTGCTGGTTTATTACGTACGCGGGATCCACCTTCCTCTGGTGCGCAGCCGCTATATCAGCACCCGCGAAGGGCGGCAACGGGATTATCGACAAAATCTGCACCTGTTCTGTTACCAGGTGAAGCTGGCCCTTGAAACGGATGTTCAGGAAACGCTGCAGCAAACGGATCCGCAGCTTTATTATGAAATGAGCCTGGAATTAGTCAGGCAGAGCGAACGTCTGCTTGGAAAGTTACGCCTCAACGCACCGGAAGATACCAAGCTCAATTCCTACTTCAGTAATGCCGACAATTTCCTGAGCTGGCATGCCGAGCAGATGTTTCTTAAATTACTCGACAGCGCGCCGCCGGGCGATGTGGAAGCGTCGACTCGGCGCCGTGTGATGGACTATTGTCGACGGGAAACTGAATACCGGGAAGCCAGGCAATACAATTCCCAGGCGACGCTGCAGGATGCCAATCGCCTGAGCAATAAAATGCGCCTGTTGCAGCGTGTTATAGAGCAGGGGGTGGTACTTGAGCGTCAAACCAGCCACCTGAACCGTTTTCTCAAACGTTTTGTCAAAGGTGGGGTCACCGCCGTGATCATGGCGTGTGTGATGATCCTGATCCTCAACGCCCAGACCAGCCTCGCGGGGTTGACCTTCTACCTGATGCTGGCGGTAGGCGTTTTATACGGGGTCAGGGAAATCTTCAAAGAAGACAGC
>JBNKEN010000318.1:0-5026 GCA_050288805.1 Pseudoalteromonas sp. | reverse complement strand
ACCGGGCACCTGCATGCCCGAGGCGGCGATGTTTCCGCCGATTCTGAGCGTAATCTGGTGATCGGCGGTGAAGAAGCGATTGCCGCCGGCGTATTCGGTAGCCGTATCGATTACGTCGCCCTTGGCCATTTGCACAAGGCGCAATCGGTGGCGAAGAACGAAGCCATACGCTATAGCGGCACTCCGTTTGCTATGTCCTTTTCAGAACGTAACTACCGCCATCAGGTGGTGTTGGTCGATTTCGTCGGCGCCGAGCGAACGGCTGTCAACCCCCTTTACATTCCCCGCTTTAACGAGATGCTGCTGCTTCCCGAAGGGCCGTGTGTGCCGCTCGATGCCCTCTGTGAGCAATTGCGCAATTTGCCGGACGAGGTCGACGGAGAGCCGCCTTACCTGCGGCTGAGACTCGCTTCTAGCGAGACAGACAGCCTGTTCAGGGAACGCATTGAAGAAGCGTTGGCCGGCAAGCCGGTGCGTTTTTGTGGTATCGAGCGGGTGCGCTCAGAAGCGCTAAAAAGCGACGAGCTGCAGTTCGACGACTTGCAGGCGGTGGAATCGCTCAGTCCCGAGCTGCTGTTGGAGCAGGCCTTTGCGGGGCATAAGGATCTGGCCGGGGCCGAAGTCAGTGACGAGGTGCGGAGGATTTTCCGGACCCTGCTGCTTGAGCTCGATCAGGAGGAGTCGCGGTGAGAATACTCAAGATAAGGATAGAGAACCTGGCTTCCGTTCGCAGCGCCGAAATCGATTTTCGCAAGGCGCCGCTCAAAGACGCCGGCCTGTATGCCATCACCGGGGATACGGGGGCGGGCAAGAGCACCATACTGGATGCCATCTGCCTGGCGCTTTACGGAAAAACCGCCCGTCTTCGGGCCGACAAGGGCGTCACGGTCGATTTTAACGGCGACAACATCAAGCTCAACGACCCTCGCAACCTGTTAAGGCGTGGTTGTGGCGCCGGTTTTGCCGAGGTGGAATTTGTCGCCCAGGACGGCGATGAATACCGCGCCGTGTGGGAGATCTCCCGCGCCCGCAATAAGCCGGACGGACGTCTGAAAGCCGCCGGCAAGGCCCTTTACAGCATGCCCGATGACCGGCTGGTCGCCGACAAGGGGGACGCGGCTCGTGAAACCGAGCGCCTGGTCGGGCTGACGTTCGAGCAGTTCATACGCGCCGTGCTGCTGGCACAACACGAGTTTGCCGTGTTTTTACAGGCCAGCGGCGATGAACGCGCGCAATTGCTGGAATGCCTCACCGGCACGGATAAATTCAGCCGCATCGGCATGGCCGTCTTTGAAGGCCACAAATTGAAGCTGGAAAAACTCGAGGCCTTGAAGGCTTCACTCAACGCCTACCACCTTCTCAGCGACGAAGAGCTGGGGAGCCTGGCGACGGAAGAGGCCAGGGCAAACGAAAAAACCCTGTTCCTGAAAGACCACGACGGGATTTTATTGCAGGGGATCGGCTGGTATCGGGAATCGCGCGAACTGGCGGCCTCGGCTCTAGCGCAAACCTCGGCACTTGATGCTCTGGTTACACGTCAAAATGAACGCGAGTCGGCCTTTTCTCTCGCCGCCAAGGGGCTTGCCGCCCTGTCTGTCCGCGAAAATCGCGAACGCGTTTCGCAGCTGTCAAAGCGCATGGAAGAACTGGACCACCAGGAACGCGGCCTGCGCCAGGATGACCCGGCCGGAAGGCTTGCTGCGGGGCAACAGACACTCGCTGCCGCGCGCCAGCAGGAAGAAGCGGCATTAACGGCGTTGCAAGCGGCACAGCCGCAGATCGCCAGACTAAGGGAGGTCGATACGCGCGGCCGCCTTTTGAACCAACGCCGCGAAGACATCACCGGGCAGCGTGCCGAGCTCGACGAGGCGAGGGGGCGTACCCAGAATCAAATCTCCGTGCTTAAGGGGCAGGCGGCCGATATGGCAGCAGAAGCGCAAACCCTGGAAAGTTGGTTATCAGGTAACGCAGAAAACGCGGTGCTTGCAGAAAACTGGCCGCTCAACCAGCGAGAGTTCGAGCGTTATTGTGCGCTCAGCAAACAGTGTGCAGGACACCATGACGACATCGCGGCATTGCAAGGGCGCAATCAACACGAGCGGCAAATATTGGCGGACCTCGGTGCCGCCGTCATCGAACAACGGGCACAGTTGCAGATAGTGGATGGGCAGATAGGCACGCTTGAAGCATCGCTGGCCGAGATCGACCGCGGTGCGTTGGAAGCGGCCTTGGCTGACCTGTTTAAACGCGAGCAGGGGCTATTGCAGCGCGATGACCTTGTACAAAGGCTGCAGCAGGGCAGGGATGAGCAGGCGGTTTTGACAAGGCTGCAAGGGGAGCTTCAGAGTGAAGCCCGACAAGCGCTGCATGCATATCAGTACGCGGAACGAGCCGAACACGAAGTGCGCAGGAGCCTGGAGCAGGTACAATTCAGGGCCAGCGAACGGATCGCCGATTTGCGCGCCATGCTGCAGCCCGGCGAGGCCTGTATGGTGTGCGGCGCCACAGAACACCCTTTTAAACAAGAGGCGTCGGACAGCCACTGGCATTCGCTGATTGCGGATTTTGAAGCAAGGCTGGCCCAGGCCAACAATCAGCACAAAACGGCGAGAGACGGGCTTCAGGCAATTGAAACCCGGCTTCAGGTCAATGCAAACCGCCTGGAAAAAATTGCCGCTGAGACGGCAGAACTGGCGCAAAGGCTGGCGCAGCTTGAACTGAGCCTGGAAAATATGCCCGGCCCCCTGACCTTATCCGAGCTGGAAGCAGAGCGTGAAGCGCTGCTGGGGCAAAAAAGGCGTGCGGACGACACCCAGGCGACGCTTTCTGAATTGCGCAATGTACAAGCAAGGCACAGCAGCGAATTGCGTGAACTGGACGAAAAAATGGCAGCGGGTCGCGAACGCAGCCGGGAATGCGAACTGGCGCTTACCCGGCAGGAATCCGCCGTCGCTGAGCAACAAAATCAGCGTAATGAAGTAGCCAGCCAGCTGGAAAAACGTTTTGTTTCCGCGCCCTGGTGGCCGGCATTTTTATCCGACCCCGAGCGCTGGTTTGAGACGTTAACGGCTCGCGCCGAGGAATACCTGAGTAGGGCGGCCAGGCTGGAAACCGTTCGTGTCGGTGAGGCGGAGATCTTGCTCAAGGCGAAGAATGAAGCGCTGCGGCTGACTGAGCTTGAGGGCGAAGCATTGCGGCTTAGCGAATCGCTGGCGAAGCTCGAAGACGAATATAAGAGGCTCGGCGAGGAGCGCGATACCCTGTGTTCGCGCGCGCTTTCTGCGGATGCCTGGCAGGCCTCACTGGACAGCACCTTGCGGCAAGCCCGTGAGCTTCGCGAAAAATCCAGCGAGCAGGTCGTTCTCGCCGAGCGGCAATGTCAGCAGCAAACACAGGCCCTCGAACATGTGGCGGCAAGCCGCAACGAAGCGGAGCAGGAGCGGCAGGCGCTGGCGGAGCGGTTTGTCGGTTGGCTCAGCGCGTTTAATGTCCGATACGGAGAGCATGATGCTGCAGCCATCGATGAGCTCTTGCTTGTTTCCGCAGAGGAAATGGAACGGGTTATGGCGGAAAAAGAGGCGTTGCTGCAGGATCGCCGATTGTCTGAAGGGAGACTGGCGCAAATAAATGAGCAGCTTGAACAACACGGTAAAAAGGGCGCTCCGAACGAAGATGAAGAGACACTGGAAAAAGCCCTGATTGTCTGCCGGGCTGAACTGGATAGCTGGCAACACAGCCTGGTCTCGCTCAGGGCCAAACGGGAAAGCCATCAACAAAACCTTGCCGCAATTGCCAGCAAGCGGGACATTTTGGCTGAGGCCCAGCGCGAATACGAGCATTGGCGGGTATTGAATATGGCGCTCGGCGACGCAACCGGTAAAACCATGCGCAACCTGGCGCAAACGCAAACCCTGAGGATCCTGCTGCATTACGCCAACAGTCATCTGGCCACCCTGAACCGCCGTTACCGCTTGACGGCCATCGGCCACACCCTGAACATCGCCGTGGTCGACCGGGATATGGCGGATGAGCAGCGTTCGGTGAACACCCTGTCCGGCGGCGAGTCTTTCCTGGTTTCCCTGGCGCTTGCGCTCGGCCTGGCTTCCTTGTCTTCCAACAAGGTGCGGATCGAGTCTTTGTTTATCGACGAGGGGTTTGGTACCTTGGACAACGAAACCCTGAGCGTTGCCATGGATGCGCTGGATTCGCTCCAGGCCCAGGGTCGTAAGGTCGGGGTTATTTCCCATGTTCAGGAAATGGCCGAGCGGGTCGCGACCCGGATAAGAGTTCAGAAACGGCCCGGCGGGTATAGTCGGGTCGACATAGAGTAGGAGATCACGAATGCCGACATTTTGTGGCGACGAGGCGCGCGAATATGACAAGAGGATCATCCGCCTGGTGCCGGGATATGACATGTTGCACCAGGTCGTGGCGGCCCAGCTTCAGGTTCTGTTGGGCGATGACAGCCGGATTTTAACCGTCGGAGCCGGCAGCGGTCGGGAAATATGCGAGCTGGCGGCGGTGCATCCGGGCTGGCGGTTCTGCGCCCAGGATATCTCCCACGACATGTTACAGCAGGCGCAGGCACGCTTTGCCAGTGCGGGCATCGCCGACCGGGTCAGCGTGTGTCACGGCGAGTTGCCCGAGATAGAGGTAAACGGCGCCTTCGATGTGGCCTTGTGTCTGCTGGTGCTGCATTTTTTGCCGGACGACGGCAGCAAACTGGCCTTGCTGAAGGCCATTGCGGCGCATCTTAAACCGGGCTGCTGGCTGTTGCTTGCGGATCTGATGAAGCCTCAGACGCCCTTTGAGCGCGATGCACAGCTGTTGTACTGTCGCAACCTGGGGTTGACGGAAAACGGCGCCGAGAGGGTACGCAGCAGCTTTGAGCACGAATTTTACCCGCTGGACAGGATGCGGCTTGCAGAGTTGTTAAACCAGAGCGGGTTTGACGTACCGCACGGGTTTTTCCAGATGTTCGGGTTCAGCGGCTATGCCGTCCGCTACCTAGGATGAGACGGAATGC
>JBNKEN010000317.1:0-2396 GCA_050288805.1 Pseudoalteromonas sp. | reverse complement strand
AATTTCGGCAGTTCCAACATAATCACTCCTTAAGTGGCCGCCATGCCCAATCAGATGTATAGAAGTCTAAACAAGCCAGCGTGCGCTGGCAATCGGATAAGTGAAATTCTCTTTTGCCGTATGCTTTACTAAATCAACTTTCTGACAAATAAGCTGTTTTTACTCTACTGCTTAAAAATACGCGGCTCGGCAAAACGACAAAGGACAAAAAAAGCCACCCGAGGTGGCTTTTTCACTGCATAAACGATTATTTTACTTTGGAAAGGTAATCGGCAATCGCATCGATCTCTTCATCCGAGACCATGGCGACCATCGCCTTCATGGCCGCAGCCATGCCGTTACTGCGGGCGCCTGACTTGATATCACGCATCTGGGCAGCCAGGTATTCCTTGTTCTGGCCGGCCAGCTTAGGGTATTGCGCCATGATTGGCGCCTTGCCTTCCGCACCGTGGCAGGTTTGGCACATTTTACCCGTATACAAGGCTTGGCCGTCGGCGGCAGCCGAGTTAAAAGACATGCCGGCGGCTACGGCCAGACCAGCGCCAAGTACCAGTTTTGTTATTTTGCTCATTGTAGTTTCTCTTCTAGTTGAATGACGGTAAACACTGACTCCAGTGTAGACCAAAAAATTAACCTTTCCAGCACCTTAACGTCTTTTTACCGAGGCCGTTTACCACATCAGATCGTCCGGCACCTCGTAATCCGCGTACGGATCGTCCTCGTCCGGCTTATCATTTTCAAACACCACATGGAACACGATATATTTTTCGTCTACCTCGGCGATTTTGCGCGCCGGTTCGTCTTCGAGTACATAAAACTGGCCTTCCAGCACGCAGATTGCCAAACGTCCCTTAGACAGCTTTTTCTGCGTCTCGGCATTGACGTCCAGTTCCTTGACCTTGTTCTCGTAGGTGAAGTTAAAGGTCACGTTACCGCGGATCTCATCCTGGTTGTGGTGCTCAAGGATCTGTTTAACCCGCGCCACCTGTTCGCGTTCCTTTAACTCGGCCTGCCGCGCCTGGTTCAGCTCATCGGCGCGTTTTTGCTGTTCGGCCTTGGTCTGGGCAATATGCTGCTGCAGATCGCTTGGGTTGCTGGTCGCGCCCTTCTTCTTTTTCTTCTGTTGTTTGCGTTTTTCCGTTTTGGCCTGCTTCATCTTATGTTCGGTTGTCAGGCCCGCTTTCAATAACTGCTCTTGTAAGGATCCCATGGTTCTCTATCCGCCGGATTTCACATGCGTTCCATTTTAATCCCCCGGAAAAGGAAATAACAGGGTTGCGGGCAGCAAACTAACAGAGAGTAAAAAATAAAATTATGATTTAGCGCAAAGTCTTTGTGTTTCGGCGTAATATAGTGAGCATCAAAATCGTGAGGCGTAACAGGCAGTGAAATTCGGCCACTTACTGATAAGTTCGGTGTTTATCTTTTTCGTGCTCTATGCGCCCCAGCCCCTGCTCGCGCTTTTTGCCAACCAGTTCCAGGTATCACCGGCCACCAGCGGCAGCCTGATGACGGCCACCATGTTGCCGCTCGCCATTGCCCCGTTGTTTTACGGCCTGATCTTGACCCGATTGAATCCGTTAAAAGTGCTCAAGGTCGCGATGCTGCTGCTCGGCAGCAGCTGCCTGCTGTTTCCCCTGATGCCGAGCTTTGAACTGCTGCTGTTGCTGCGCTTCATCCAGGGCCTGACCCTGCCGGCGGCACTCACCGCAATGACCACTCACATAGGCACAGAGTTCGAGGGCGACCTGCTGCAATCGAAAATGGGCTGGTATATCGGCAGTACCATAGCCGGGGGATTTCTCGGCCGCACCCTGGCGGCAAGCTTTGCCGAAATGCTGAACTGGCAGAGTTTTTTCTACCTGATTGCCTTTGCCCTTTGCCTGTTGGCCATGCCGTTAAAACCGGGTAAGCGGGCGCTGGCGAAGAAAACCCCGCAACCGGTCTGGAGCCAGCTGACAAAATTAAAACAGCCTGCGCTGCTAAAAACCTACGGCGCGGTATTCTGTATGTTTTTCTGCTTTGCGGGCCTGCTCAATTACCTGCCCTTTATCCTGCGTGAAAGCTACGGCATGACCAACACCCGCAATATAGGTCTGGTCTATACCGGCTACCTGATAGGGGCGCTGGCATCGCTGGCCACCGGCTGGCTGAACAGGCGCTCCCCCTCGGCGTTTCACCTTTTAAGCCGGGTGTTTATATTCTATTGCGCGACACTGGTGCTGATGCAGTTTCACCATTTCGGCCTGTTCCTGGTGGCCTTTACCGCGTTTTGCGCGGCCATGTTCGTGATCCACGCCACGGCGGCGCCCCTGGTTAACCGAATAAGCGAGGCCGACAGCAGCGTGACCAACGGCGTTTATGTGTCTTTCTATTACAGCGGCGGGGCCCTGGGA
>JBNKEN010000316.1:0-5639 GCA_050288805.1 Pseudoalteromonas sp. | reverse complement strand
TTCTGCGCAGCAGATATCCGGTCTCGGAGATGCCTTTTTGTATCACCGCCACTACGTGCACCGGAGCGGCGAGTTGATTAGAAGCCATTTCGGCGAGCGCTTCCTTACCTCACTCACGCATCAAGCCGCCGATCCCAACGTCTGGGTCGGTCCGTTGCAGTCGAAGCACGGCTGGCACCTGGTTAAGTTGTCTGCAAAACAAGCGGCGTATATTCCGGAGCTGGAGGCGATCAAGGATAAGGTATTGCTGGACGCCCGGTCGGACTATGCGATGCAGAAGTCACGGGCATTAATTGACGACATCGTTGCCGGTTACCAGGTAGAACTAAGCGAGGCATTGAGCGCAGCCACCTCAGCGGATGAAACGCTATGAGGTTGCTGTTGGCGTTAATCGTATTTTTTGCTCCTTGGGTATTTGCGCACGATGCGAGACCGGTCGTGGTACAAATTAACGAGGGAGCCAACGGTGTTGCCGTCAGGATTAAAACTCCTGCTTCCATTCCGGCGGCCGGCATGCCGTTGGTGAGGGTGGAAGCCGAATGTAGCGTACTGAGTGGCGGGGCGCTGCGCCACGACCCCGGCGCGTATGTCTCAGATACCCTGTATCGCTGCAATCAGTCACTCGGCGGCGCACCGCTGCAATTGCATTATCCCTATTTTAATCCGTCCTTGTCGGCACTCGTCAAGGTGACGCTCGAAAACGGACAAACCTACACACATTTACTCGGGCCCGAGCAGACCGAATGGCGCATTCCGAGCCGCGAAAGCAGTGCGGGCGTTGCCAGACAATACGTCGAGATGGGGGCGCTCCATATCTGGCAAGGATGGGATCATTTGCTGTTCGTCGCCTGTCTTATTCTGCTCGGGCGCTCGATGCGCAAAATCGCCTTTACCGTGACCGGGTTTACCTTAGGTCACTCGGTTACGCTCGCCGCAGCCGCACTCGGCTATATCCGTATTCGGGCGGAGTTGTTTGAATCCCTCATTGCCCTAAGCATCGTTTACCTGGCCGTCGAACTTGCCCGCCGTAACGATGATTCATGGACCCATCGCTATCCGGCGATTGTTGCCGCGAGTTTCGGCCTGCTGCATGGATTGGGTTTTGCGTCGGTGCTGCAGGAAATCGGCTTGCCGCAAACACAACTGATGTGGGGGCTGTTGTCTTTCAACCTGGGCATAGAGCTCGGTCAGTTGGCATTTGTCTGTTTGGTTATCGGCGTTATGTGGCTTGCCAGGCATGTGCCGATGTCAGAACCCATACGAAAGCAGTTAAGCGGTGTGACTGTTTTTACCTTAGGTACGGTTGCCAGCTTCTGGTTCTGGGAGCGCACCTGGCCACTGTTTCAATAACGGAGTCGATATGAAACGAACAAAAAAAATAATTGCGTTGTCGGTGTGCGGCGCCTTAAGTGGCTCTGTGTTAGCCGGTGACAATGCTCGCCAGCTATTATGGGGCGATACACACCTCCATACCTCCTATTCCATAGACGCCTATATGACGGGTAATAAAACCGCTACTGCGGATACGGCATACCGTTTTGCCAAGGGCCTGCCGGTTGTGCATCCGTATTCGGGAGTCAAGGTGTCGTTGCACACGCCGCTGGATTTCCTGGTGGTCTCTGATCATGCTGAATACCTGGGGGTGATCCAAAAAATATTTACCGGCGACCCGGCCTTGATGAAAACCGAGATCGGCAGGCGCTGGCGCTCTATGGTCGAACAGGGCAAAGGCCGCGAAGCGTTTTTTGAGGCCCTGAGCCACGCCAACAGCGGCAAGCCTTCGCCGGAGCTGCAACACACCGACGTGCGTGGAAGTATATGGTCGGAAATCGTGGCGTCGGCCGAGCGTCATAACGACCCGGGTAAATTTACCGCTTTCGTCGGTTGGGAGTGGAGTTCGGTCACCGACGGTGCCAATCTGCACCGGGTGGTGATCACCGATGCCAACGGCGAGACGGGTAACAACTTTTTACCCTACAGCCTGTTCGACAGCGACAAGCCGGAGGACCTTTGGCAGTGGCTCGACGATGAAAGTAAACGCACCGGCATCGACTTTATCGCCATTCCGCATAACTCTAACATCAGTAAGGGGCGCATGTTCCCGCTTACCGACAGTGAAGGCGCTCCGATTGATGCGGATTATGCGAAGACCCGCAGCCGCTGGGAGCCGGTCGTTGAAATAACGCAGATTAAGGGTGACTCTGAAACCCACCCGACTCTCTCTCCTGAAGACGAATTCGCAGATTTCGAAACGTTTGAGCACACCATTGAAGTGAACAAGGAAAGCGCTGCCGAGCCGGCCGAGAAAGAAAGGGCGGCAGACTACGTCCGTTCAGCGTTAAAAACGGGACTCGAGCTGGAAGGAAAAATCGGCGTCAACCCCTATAAGTTCGGTGTAGTGGGATCGACCGATTCGCATAATGCGATGTCGACCACCGAAGAAGATAACTTCTGGGGCAAAATGGCGGTTGATTCGACACCGGCGAACACCTTTGACCCGACAAAAATCATTTTGCCGCCAGATGCAACCGGTTTGGACGTCAGCGCATCAGGGCTTGCGGCCGTATGGGCCACAGAAAACACCCGTGAAAGCATTATGGCGGCGTTTAAACGCCGGGAAGTGTATGCAACCACGGGCCCGCGCATCCAATTGCGATTCTTTGGTGGCTTCAATTTCGCCACCGCGGACGTAAACAGCAGCGATCTGGCCGCAACCGGCTACGCCAAGGGGGTTTCCATGGGAAGCGATCTGCCGGCGGCACAGGGCAATAAAGCGCCGAGCTTTTTGGTCGAGGCGGTAAGGGATCCGAATAATGCCTCGCTCGACAGGGTGCAAATTATCAAGGGCTGGCTAGACGAAAACGGCAATAGTCACGAAAAAATTTATAATCTTGCCTGGTCCGGTGACAGGAAAGTGGACGGCAAAGGGCAACTGCCTGCGCTTACCGATACGGTAAACAGGGCCACCCTGAAATGGGATGACGGCACCGGGGCAGACAGACTGGTTAAGCTTTGGCGCGACCCCGACTTTAACCCCAAGCAGAAAGCTTTCTATTACGTGCGTGCGCTGCAGATCCCGACGCCGCGCCATACTTTATATGACGCGGTCGCGCTGGATGTACGTCATCCCGATTCGCACCCTGAGACGATTCAGGAACGCGCCTACAGTTCGGCAATCTGGTACACACCATTATGAAAATGAAATTTAATAAAACACTTGTATCCGTCCTTGTTTGTTCAAGCCTGACGAGCATTTCGCTGAAGGCCGCTGAAACAGCAGCAACGGAATATTCACCCTATGCCAACGACACCCTGCCACGGCAGGTGCTTTGGGGCGATACGCATTTGCACACCTCCTATTCTGCCGATGCCGGATTTATGAATTACCGGGTCGGGCCGGAGCAGGCCTATCGTTTCGCCAAGGGGGAGCAGGTCACCGCCAATAACGGCATGAAACTCAAGTTAGTTCGTCCGCTCGACTTTTTAGTGGTTGCTGATCACAGCGAGTACCTGGGCCTGGTGCCTGCGCTGATGAAGGGCAACCCCGATATTTTAAAAACCGAACCCGGACAACGATGGGCCAAGGCCCTGCAAAGCCGTGACTATAAAACAATTTACGGGGCAGCGATGGAAGTGATCCGAAGCGTAGCAAGTGGTAACGCGCTTTATGAGAACAATGCCTTTACCCGCAGCGTTTGGGAAGATGTCACCGCGAGTGCCGATAAAGAAAACGAACCGGGTAAATTTACTGCCTTTATCGGTTTTGAATGGACCTCCATGGTCGACCACGGCAGCAACCTGCATCGCGTTGTGATGTACAAGGACGATGCCCAAAAAGCGAATGCCATGCTGCCGTTCACCTCGTTTGAGAGTGTAAACCCGGAAGACTTATGGCAATACATGGCCGATTACGAGGCGAAAACCGGCGGCAACATCTTGGCCATTCCACATAATTCAAATGTCTCGAACGGGAAGATGTTTGCGGTTGAAACCTATCAAGGAAAAGCAATCGACAAGGCCTATGCGCAAACGCGTGCCGCGTGGGAACCGGTGGTTGAAGTCACCCAAATCAAGGGTGACAGCGAAACACACCCTATGCTGTCGCCGAACGATGAATTCGCCGATTTCGGCACCTGGGACAAGGTGAGCCTGGACGGCACCTTGAAGAAAGAACCCTGGATGTTGCAGTACGAGTATGCACGTAATGCGCTTAAAAACGGCCTCAAGATAGAAAATGACGTCGGCGCCAACCCGTTTAAATTCGGCATGATCGGCAGCACCGACAGCCATACCGGACTGGCTACCACGCGAGAAGAAAACTTCTTTGGTAAACATTCCGGCATTGAGCCGGATAATCACAGGGCAAAAGACAAGAAGATCATCGATTCCCCCTTGGGCGATGAGTACACCACCTGGGGCTGGGAGCAGATCTCAGGCGGCCTTGCCGCCGTATGGTCGCGGGAAAATACCCGAGAAAGCATCTTTGAAGCATTTGAACGTAAAGAGGTGTATGGCACGACGGGAACACGCATAACCTTGCGCGTATTCGGCGGCTGGGACTTCAGCGAGCAAGATGTCAATCGCCCGGAGCGGGTTGACCTGGGCTACGAAAAAGGCGTGCCGATGGGCGGCGATTTAGTCGCACAAACTCATGGCAGGGCGCCTAGTCTGATGATCTGGGCCACGAAGGACCCGGACGGAGCGAATCTCGATCGCTTACAAGTGGTTAAAGGCTGGCTCGATCAAAACGGCCAGACTCACGAAAAGGTCTATAACGTCGCCTGGAGCGGCAAGCGTACGCCGGATAAAAACGGCAAGCTTCCTGCCGTGGGTAACACCGTCGATCTGGGCAACGCCACTTACAGCAACGAAATCGGCGAAGAAAGCTTAAAGGCCGTGTGGACCGATCCCGATTTCGACAAGGGGCAAAGGGCCTTCTATTACGTTCGTGCAATGGAAATCCCCACGCCCAGTTGGGTGGTGTTCGATCAGGTACGTCTTGGCGCCGAGGTCGACGAGCGGGCAGATAAAATCATCCAGGAAAGGGCATACAGCTCGCCTATCTGGTATACCCCGGCCAAATAAAAATTCAGACGGGTAAAGAATTAAAAGCGGATATAAGCAGTTATATCCGCTTTTGTTTTAAAGCGCACTGGCCTTACCACTTTCCTGACCAAGGTTCCACCCAACCAGGACCAGGGTTCCGTTTTGGCGGCGCTGGCCCGAATTGCACGCCCCGCTGGCGGACACTAAACACTTCTACTGGAAAGTGTTGATCGGGCTGCTGGTTAGACTGATCACTTCAGGCAAAGAAAAGCCCGGCACTTAACCGGACAGCAATGGGTGTGTCAAATCTAATCTGAACAAAATCAATTCATCACTATTACAATCATAAAGCTCGATAAAGATACAAATAATCGTTTTCAATACGAATATAAGCGTCTGATTTTTTTAACTCATTATTTAAAGCTTCGCTTACATTCTCAGATAACTTAAACTGAATCGCCACTCATTTCCTAGACACCTTCTAGTTAGATAAACTAACTGAAAAGAGAGGTGCTTATGAGCGGTAAACGCTACCCTGATGAATTTAAAATCGAAGCGGTCAAACAAGTGGTTGATCGCGGTCACTCCGTCGC
>JBNKEN010000315.1:0-9327 GCA_050288805.1 Pseudoalteromonas sp. | reverse complement strand
ACGGTATCGGTGAGGGCATAGGCTTGTTCGATCAACTCAAGGGGAAGCAGATCAGCCAAGGTCTCTACCTGCTGCGGCTTCCAGTCGTTGATGATATTGAGAGCTTGAGAAACCTTCATAAAAAAATCCGATACCAGTTCAATGGAATCGGATTTTCTCAGGTTCAAAAGATCAGTCAAATGATCGCTAAAACTATCTTAACTGATCGGCATTAGCGCCATTGCGCCGTTTTTTAACTTTAGTGGGCCTGTTGCCAGTTATCACCTGAACCGGCATCGGCAATCAGCGGCACCGCCAGCTCGGCGGCCGACGCCATCAGTTCACAGACAGTTTGCAGATATTCGTCCAGGTAGGCTTCCTTCACCTCAAACACCAGTTCATCGTGCACCTGCATCAGCAGGCGAATGCGATCGTCCGGCTGTTGTTTGACCCAGGCATGAACCTTGATCATCGCCTTTTTGATGATATCGGCCGCCGTGCCCTGCATCGGGGCGTTGATTGCCGCTCGTTCCGCCGCCTTACGACGGGCGCCGTTACGGGCATTGATTTCCGGCAACTGCAGTCTGCGTCCGAACAGGGTTTCTACATAGCCCTTATCTGAGGCACTTTGCCGCGTCGATTCCATGTATTCCAATACCCCGGGGAAGCGCTCGAAATACCGGTCCATATAATGTTGCGCCTCGAAACGCGGTATATCCAGCTGGCGCGCCAGGCCGAAGGCCGACATGCCGTAGATCAGGCCGAAGTTCACCGCCTTGGCCTTACGCCGCATGTCAGACGTCACTTCATCCAGTGGCACGCCGAATACTTCCGATGCGGTGGCGCTGTGCACGTCCTTGCCTTCCGAAAACGCGCTCAGCAAGCCGGGATCCTTAGACAGGTGCGCCATGATCCTCAGTTCGATCTGACTGTAGTCGGCGGCGAGTATCTTGTAGCCCTCAGGCGCGATAAAGGCCTGACGAATACGACGCCCTTCCTCGCTGCGGATCGGAATATTCTGCAGGTTGGGATCCGTCGAGCTTAAACGCCCGGTCGCCGTAACCGCCTGGTGATAGGAGGTATGTACCCGACCGGTATGCTCGTTGACCATCAAGGGCAGTTTGTCGGTATAGGTCGACTTCAGCTTCGACAGCCCCCGGTGTTCCATGATCACACGCGGCAGCTCGTAGTCATGGGCCAGTTCCTGGAGCACCTCTTCGGCTGTGGAAGGCGCCCCCTTGGGAGTTTTCTTGACGATCGGCAATGCCAGCTTTTCGAACAGGATCGCCTGCAACTGCTTGGGCGATCCCAGGTTGAACTCTTCGCCCGCCAGATCAAAGGCCTGCTTTTCCAGCTCGATAAGGCGCTCGCCCAAACGTTGGCTATGCTGCTTCAGCATGGTGCTGTCGATGATAACCCCGGTGCGCTCCATGTCGGAAAGCACCGACAACAGCGGCAGCTCAATCTCGGTAAAGACGGATTTCAACTTTTCATCCGCTTCCAGCTTAGGCCATAACACCTGGTGCAGGCGCAGCGTAATGTCTGCATCTTCTGCCGCATAGGGCGCCGCCTTTTCCAGTTCGATCTGATTAAAGGTCAACTGGTTCTTGCCCTTGCCGGCGATATCTTCAAAGCTGATATTTTTGTGGCCCAGGTATTTAAGTGCCAGGGAGTCCATATCATGACGGGTGCCTACGCTGTTGAAAACATAGGATTCCAGCATGGTATCGTAGGCAATACCGTTGAGCGCCAGACCGGCCCGCGCCAGTACGCTCTTGTCGTACTTGAGATTTTGCCCGACCTTAGCCTTATTCTCATCGGCCAGCAGCGGCCCCAGTCTGGCGAACACCAGTTCCTTGTCGAGCTGCTCGGGCGCCCCCGGATAATCGTGAGCCAGCGGCAGATAAGCGGCCTCTCCGGCCTTAACAGCGAAGCTCATGCCAACCAGATCCGCCTGCATATAATCCAGGCTGGTCGTTTCGGTATCGAACGCAAACAGATCCGCCGCCTCAAGCTTGGCGATCCACTGTTCCAATTGGGCTTGGCTCAAGATGGTTTCATAAACGGCATCACTGACCTTGGGGATCTCCACGTCGGTTTCTGCGTCGGATGAAGACACGCTCACCTCTTCACCCTGCTCCAGTAATTCAGCCAGCCAGCGACGGAATTCACACTCGCCATAGAGGCTTATCAGCGCATCCTTATCGGGATCGCGGATCTTCAAGGTATCGAGATCCGCATCCACATCGACATCCAGTTTAATGGTTGCCAGTTCGTAGCTAAGTGGCAATTGCTCGACGGCACGGGCCAGCTTTTCGCCGATCTTGCCTTTGATCTCCCCGGCGTGTTCGATAACACCCTGCAGGGAGCCGTACTGTTGCAACCACTTCACCGCCGTTTTAGGACCGCATCCCTCAACGCCCGGAATGTTATCGACCTTATCGCCCATCAGCGCCAGGTAATCGATGATTAGTTCAGGACCAACGCCGAATTTTTCCACCACACCGGCCGGATCAGAGACGGTCGAGGTCATGGTGTTGATCAGGGTGACATGTTCGTTGACCAGCTGGGCCATGTCTTTGTCGCCGGTGGATATCAGCACATGGCGCTGCTGTTTAGACGCGATATCCGCATAGGTACCGATGACGTCATCGGCTTCCACCCCTTCGATGCTGATCAGCGGAAAACCCATGGCACGAATAATCTTGTGCAACGGAGCGATTTGCGAGCGCAGATCATCCGGCATGGGCGGACGATGGGCCTTGTACTCCGGATACATATCGTTTCTGAAGGTTTTTCCCTTGGCGTCGAACACCACCACCATATGGCTCGGGTTGTATTGCTTAACCAGGCTTTTAAGCATATTCACCACGCCATAAATGGCCCCGGTCGCTTCCCCCTTGGAGTTGGTCAGATGGGGCGGCGCATGGTACGCGCGAAACAAATACGATGATCCGTCAACGAGGATAAGCGGATTTTCAGGGATCTGGGCCATGGTTACGGGATCCTAATTAGCAATATAAAGTTGAGAAAGCCAAGCATGCCACAAGGGTAAAAAGAAAACGAGGCGCAATTAAACGTCCATTTTGGTCTTGGAATAACATGTGGATAACTTTGTAGATAACAAACACGGAAAACCCTTCCGAATCTATAAAAAAGACTCAGAATGGGACGTTTCATATTGTTTTTTAAGTAAAAAAGAAGAGACAACGTTCTTTTTTTATTTTTCTTATCCATTGTGGAAAGTGTTATTCGGAGGAAGCCGCATTCGCCATCCCTGCAAATAACTGGACAGGCATTCTAGCATAATGGATCAAAGATCCTAGAGATCATTTATAATTTTTTTGTCTTTGATTAGCGTATAAAATGCATAAGTTGAAAAGCACTGCCAAAGGGGAGCAGAAGAATGAAGAAAATCGCTGTAATATTAAGCGGATGTGGAGTATTCGACGGCACAGAAATCCATGAAGCCGTGTTGAGTATGCTGTTTATCGAAAGGGCCGGAGCGAGTTATCAATGTTTCGCTCCCGATATGACGCAGCATCACGTGATCGATCATTTAACCGGCGAGGTCGAAACCGGCGCATCACGTAACGTTTTGCATGAAGCGGCCCGCATTGCACGCGGCAACATCAAGGATGTGGCGACCTTAAACGCCAATGACTACGATGCTTTGGTTTTGCCAGGCGGTTTCGGTGCCGCAAAAAATCTCTCCGATTTCGCCTTTAAGGGTGCCGAGAGCCAGGTTCAAGCGGATGTCCTTGCTGCCTGCAAACAGTTTGCCGACCTGGGTAAGCCCGCCGCCTACATCTGTATCGCTCCGGCGCTCATCGGTCATATTTATCCGCAAGGTACCCTGGCCACTATCGGCAATGATAAAGACACCGCCGCCGCGGTCGAACAGCTCGGCGCCCGTCATCAAACGTGTGCCGTCAACGATATCGTCATAGACAGCGAAGCCAAGGTTATTTCTACCCCGGCATATATGCTTGCAGGTTCCGTCAGCGAGGCCGCAACCGGCATAGAAAAGGCAATCAATAGGCTGATCGAAATGGCCTGACGCAATCTCCGCCTTCTTTTCCTGGTCGAACAGAGGGCGGGATCAAGACCAGAGCAAAATCAAGTTTTTTGCATATTTGGCAGGGAAAGCGTTACTTAGCAGTTTATAAATTTTTCGCTGACGTTATAATTGCGCTAATTTCCGTCATCTACCGTGACTTATCACGTTCAAATTGAAGTGAGCAAGGCAACCATGAAAAAACTATCCGCAGCATTGTTATTGCTGACAACAACAGCGTATGCGCAACCCCAAACCGACACCATGACAGATGAAGCGATTTCAAAACGCATCGCGCCTGTCGGTGCAGTTTACCTGAAAGGTGCAGCCCCGGCTGTGGTTGTTCCTACCGGACCTCGTACCGGCAAACAGGTTTACACATCTGTGTGCGCCGGCTGTCACGGTACCGGCGCCTTAGGTGCACCTAAAACAGAAGCCGACTGGGCTCCGCGCGTTGCACAAGGCATGGACACCCTGATGAACCACGCGCTGAACGGCTTCAACTCCATGCCGCCAAAAGGCACCTGTATGGACTGTTCAGACGACGAGATCAAGGCAGCCATCGAGTTTATGTCGAAAGGCATCTAAGCCTGATTCCTGAGGGGCCTCGCCCCTCAAATTCTTCCCTCCTATTTCTCATACTTTTTCCCTTCCCTTCGCTTGACGAATCGGTCAAAAAGTGAAATTATTGTGAACAATAAATATACAACAATAAGAAACGGCTTGATCAGTGGAAGATTCAGCATCCCGTGCGCACAGACTGGCGAAAAAAAATGCCCGTCTTAAAGCGCTGCTGCAAAAATACAAGCAGACGCATCACCTGCAAAATGCGCTGATCCAGTTATCGGAACAGGCCAGTTCCGTGGCCGAGCTCACCTTGCTATATCCGGCAATCCACCAGATCCTGGAAGCCTACCTGCCGAACAAGAACTTTTTCGTGGTTCTGCTCAATCCGTCAAGCCAACAGTTGGAACTTTCCTACTACGTTGACGAAAAAGATAAAATTGCGATGCCGCTGAACGAAGATCAGCATTTTTGCCAGGGTGCAACGGGCTACGTTTTCCGCACGGGCCAGACGGCCTACTTTACCGCCGCTACCATGGCCGATGCCGCAAAAGCGGGGCTATTTAAAATACAGGGAACCCAGTCCGAGCATTGGCTCGGCGTTCCCATCTTTCAAAACGGCAATAATATCGGGGTCATGGTCTCGCAGAGCTACTGCAGTAAGCAGAGCTACAGCCCGGCACAGATAGAGCTGATGGAAGTCATTTCTCTTTACCTGACAACGGCCATCGAACGGGTAAAAAAGCGCGAACTGCTGGAATCGGAAGTCAAGCAGCGTACAAGGGCATTGACCGAAACCAATGAAGCCCTGAATAAGGAGATCCGCCACCGTAAAAGTGCGTTGGAAAGGCAAAAGATATTGTTCACTATTGCCGAACTGGCCACCGGCGGCAACAACCTGGACGACGTGTATTACCAGGTTCACCAGATCATCAAGTCCATCACCTACGCGGAAAATCTTTATATCGCCCTGTACGACAGTGAAACCGGTTGGCTGAGTTTTCCCTATGCGGTGGATGAACACAATGAATTTGCACCTCGCCCCTTCGCCAAGGGGTATTCGGAACTGGTACTGAGCTCGGAAAGACCCCAGTTGATAAATACCGAGCGCGCCCAGGCACTGCTCGCCAGCGGACTGGTACAAAGGCAGCAGGATTTGCCTCCGCATAAAACGGCGACCAGCTGGCTTGGTGCGCCGCTAAAGACCGCCCACGGGGTCATCGGCTTAATCGTTTGCCAGGCCTACGGCGGGAAGTATGAATTCGACGAAGAAGACGTTGAACTGATCTCCTTTGTTTCTCACCAAATAGCCAACGTACTGCAATCGCACCTTGCCCAGCAGGCGCTCAAGGCCAGTCACCATGAGCTTGAACAAAGGGTTGCAGAAAAAACCAAGGAACTGCGCCAGACCAACCTGCATCTGCAACTGCAAATCGACGAACGAAAAAAGATTGAACAACAGCTTTATCACGACGCACACCATGATTCCCTGACCGGCCTGCCGAACCGCAGTCTGTTTCTGACTCAGCTGGAAAAGACCCTGCAGCACTATTCACGCTTTCCTGAGCAAGACTTTGCGGTGCTGTTTATTGATCTCGACAAATTCAAGGATATCAACGATCAGCTAGGTCACCAGGCCGGTGATCAGTTCCTCATCGAGGTAGCCCATGATCTCGGCCAATGTATTCGCGAGCACGATATGCTGGCGCGCCTCGGCGGTGACGAATTCGTTATCCTGCTGACGCACCTGAGCCACAGGCAACAGGCCGAAGACGTGGCGAAGCGTATCATTCGGGTAATGCAGCATCCGTTTTGCAAAAAAGGCATTTGCATCCAGAGCGGCGCCAGTATCGGGATCACCTATTCCAAGGCTGAATATCGCCATACCGACGAGATCATCCGCGATGCGGACGCTGCCATGTACTTTGCCAAGAAGGCCGGTAAGGGGCGCTACGAGTTTTACCACCCTCTGCTTATCGCGGAGAGCAAGAACAAGCTGGATGAGCAGCTGCATCATCATCTGGTGGATTTGCCGACGGCCTTCAAGGCCTGTGATATCCAGGATTCAAAGTCCGAGCCTGCCTCTCTATTACTGCTCAAGGCGTTCGGCGAACATCCCGTGTTGGGCAGCACCAGTTTCGAACAGCTGAAACGCTTCGCGTCCGATAAGGCGGAAAAGCTGGAAATTGAACTTAAGCTTATCGCCAAGGCCATGGCCTATTGCAACAAGGGTCAAACCCTGATGTTTGCCTGCTCAACCCTGCTGCTGGAAGATCACAACTTCCAGGCCCTGCTGCAGCAACTTCTGGCACTGCCTAAGAAATCTCAGCTTTGCCTGCTGTTCAGCGAGGCCGAGCTGCGCATCGCCTCAAGCCACCAGATATACAATCTGCGCACCCTGACGGCGAACGGTTACTACGTCGGCATAAACGACTTTGCACACGATCGCTGCGATCTGAATGTGCTGACCCAGGTAAACTTCCAATACGTGATGTTGAGCGGTGCATTCTGTCGCCGAGTGCTTCAGGATGCCAATTATCACCGCCTGCTTAAAGGGATTCTGGCGGTGACCGGGGACAGCGTTGAGGTGATTGCCAAGGGGCCCTGTATTTTCAACTTCCAGGCCCTGCTCGAATCCCACGGCATTAACCTGTTCGTCGGCCAGCAGCGCCACTTGCGCAAGCAACACTACCTGGCGGACGCGGAAAAGCTATCGTTTTAACATGGCGCGCAGGTTCGCCACCCGGGCCTGCCCGGTTTCCATTCGTTCCTGCTGACTCGCCGGCGGCTTTCTGGCCTCAAAGGCGAGATCGTCCTGAGGCAGTTCCTGCACGAAGCGACTCAGTTCCGTACTGGACGTTTCACCGAACTGGCGACGCACCTTGGCATAGGTCATAATAAGCTCCTGCTGGGCGCGGGTGATCCCCACGTAAGCAAGGCGCCTTTCCTCTTCCACGTTATCTTCGTCTATGCTGGTCTGGTGCGGCAACAGGCCCTCTTCCATACCGACCATAAACACATAGGGATACTCCAGGCCCTTCGACGCGTGCAGAGTCAGCAGTTGCACCGCATCGGATTCATCTTCTTCCTCATTGCGTTCCATCATGTCCCGCAAGGTCAGCTTGGCGACCACCTCGGGCAAGGTCATCGGCGGGTTGTCCGCATCGCCGGTCAGCATATCGGTGATCCAGCGGTACAGTTCGGAGACGTTTTTCATCCGCATCTCTGCGGCCTTGGCGCTCGGCGAGGTTTCATACAGGTAGGCCTCGTAATTGATCTGCCGCACCATATCCTTGACCGCTTCCAGGGTGTCACCACGCTGGGCGCTGTCGCTAAGCTCAACCACCCAACGGGCAAAACCGCCGAGGGCGTTGTAACCCCGGCCGTTAAGGCGCTCGATAAGTTCCGGCTCGAAGCAGGCGGCAAACAAGCTGATGTGTTTTTCGTTGGCCAAGGTACCGAGTTTCTCCAGGGTTACGGGGCCAATCTCGCGTTTCGGTGTGTTCACCACCCGTAAAAAGGCATTGTCGTCATCCTGGTTCACCAGCAAACGCAGATACGCCATCATGTCCTTGATTTCACTGCGGGCAAAAAACGACATACCGCCGCTGATCTTGTAGGGAATGCGGTTACCCATCAGGGATTTCTCGAACACCCGCGCCTGATGGTTGCCGCGGTACAGGATGGCGTAATCCTTATAGCTGGTGCGCTTCATAAACTTATGCGAGATGATTTCCGCCACCACCCGTTCCGCTTCATGTTCCTCGTCCCGGGTGCCGATCACCTTGATCTGCTCGCCGTAACCGAGTTCACTGAACAGACGTTTGTCGAACACGTGCGGATTGTTGGCGATCAAAATATTCGCCGCCTTCAGGATACGGCCGGCGCTGCGGTAGTTCTGTTCCAGCTTGATCAGCCTGAGTCCGGGAAAATCCTTACTCAATAACACCAGGTTCTGCGGCTTGGCGCCGCGCCAGGAATAGATCGACTGATCATCGTCGCCCACCACGGTAAAGCGCGCACGCTCACCCACCAGCAATTTAACCAGCTGGTACTGGCTGGTGTTGGTATCCTGGTATTCGTCCACCAGCAGATAGCGGAAACGGTTCTGCCAGCGCTCCCGCGCATCGGGATTCGCCGACAACAACAGGGTCGGAACCATTATCAGATCGTCGAAATCGAGCGCATTGTAGGCGCGGAGCTGGGTCTGGTAACGGGCATAAAGCTGGGCGAACAGGGCCTTTTGCGGCTCCCTGGCCGCCGCTATGGCCTGTTGGGGCAGGATCAGTTCGTTTTTCCAGTCGCCGATCTGCATTTTCAGCAAATTCAGCAAATCCTTGTCCCGCTCAAGCTCCTTTTCCGTCAGTTCACCGAGCAGCTGATTGGTGTCCTGATCGTCGAACAGGGAAAAGCCCGGCTTGAAGCCCAGGGTCGCCAGTTCCTTTTTGATGATCTCAAGTCCCAGGGTATGAAAGGTCGACACCCACAGCCCCTTGGCTTCCTGCTTGCCGAGGGTCTGCGAAACCCGCTCTCGCATTTCCCGCGCAGCCTTGTTGGTAAAGGTCACGGCAGCGATATTGCGCGCCTGATACTGGCATTGCTGTACCAGGTAGGCGATTTTATTGGTGATCACCCGGGTCTTGCCGGATCCGGCTCCGGCGAGAACCAGACAGGGCCCGCTGATGTATTTAACTGCTTCTTCTTGCTGGGGATTGAGCTTCATTCTC
>JBNKEN010000314.1:0-6476 GCA_050288805.1 Pseudoalteromonas sp. | reverse complement strand
ACGGCTAGGTACCAAGTAGTCACGAGCACCCTCTGGTGTCGCTTTAGTCAATACCGGCGTTTCGATATCAAGGAAGTCGTTGCTGTCCAAGAAACGGCGCACAAAGCTTGATGCCTTGGCACGCAGTTTAATACGATCGCTCATCTCCAGGCGACGCAGGTCAAGATAACGATATTTAAGGCGGCGCTCTTCCGAGTTCTGCTGGTTAAAGTCCAGTGGTAAGGCTTCGGCACGGTTGATGATCTCAAGACCAGTGCCAAGAATTTCAACTTCACCGGTGGCCATATCTTTATTTACTTGGCTTTCTGGGCGCGCACGCACCACACCTTTGATCTGGACACAGAATTCTTGACGAAGTTTATTGGCAATGTCCATCAAGCCTTCGACTTCAGGGTCGAACACCACCTGCACCAGGCCTTCGCGGTCACGCACGTCGACGAAGATCAAACCACCTAAATCACGGCGTTTGTTGATCCAACCACAAAGAGTAACCTCTTGGTCGACATGGCTTTTGTTCAAGTGTCCGCAATATATAGAGCGCATAGTTTTCCTGTCGGTCCTAAGACCCGCGAGGTTATAGGTCATAAAATAGGGGCCAATTATATAAAAATCACACCCAATGTCACGAGCTGCGCCCACGCCTGGCGATTAATTGAGCGAAATAGCCGCGTCCGGGTGCCTGTGTTACACTCGGCCACCGGTATAAATAACACTTCTAACGTCATATGCTGTATTTAGGTTGTCCGCAATGGCAAAGCCCGGATTGGAAAGGCACGCTTTTTTCAAGGCACGTGAGGCAGCCCGAGATGCTCAGTGAATACAGCCGATGCTTCAATTCAGTCGAAGGTAATACCAGTTTTTACGCCGATCCGCCGGCGCAAACCATCGCGCGCTGGCACGACGCCGTTCCAGAGGATTTTCGTTTTACCTTTAAATTTCACCGTCGCTTCAGCCACGACCTCAAGCTACGCCACTGCCGCGATGAACTGACCGCCTGGTTGACCCTGTTTGAGCCGGTTTTGCCGAAAACCGGTGTGCTGATGTTGCAACTTCCCGCTTCATTCTCCCCCCACGACCTGCCAGTACTGGCCAGCTTTTTGTCCTGGTTGCCCGGGGAGCTGCATTACGCCGTAGAAGTGCGCCATAAGGCCTTTTTTGCCAAGGGCGAAGCCGAGCTTGCGCTTAACCGACTGCTGAAGTCACACAACATAGACAGGATAGCCATGGATACCCGCGCCCTGTTTGCGGTGCCGGCTACCACTCCGGCGCTGATAGACGCCCAAGCTAAAAAGCCCTGTCTGCCGGTTCACGCAGTTGCGCTGGGCCAACGTCCCGTGGTGCGTTTCGTGATTGCATCGATGCAGGAAGAATACAAAAGCTATTATCGCCCCTGGCTCGGCAAAATTCGCCAATGGCTCAAGGAGGGTAGATCCCCCTATGTGTTTTTCCACACCGCCGACAACGCCGAAGCCCCCTTGCTGGCACGAGCGTTTGTGAAAGACCTCGGCCACCACCATACGGTCCTGAAGCCGTTTGCCGGCGAGCGAGAAGCCAGGCAGGCCAGTTTGTTTTAACCCGGGTTTGGGTTACACTGCGCGCCCTGAATGAATACGCCGGGCATGAGGTTTAAATGAAAGATTACCGTCATTATTTTTCCGGTTACCCGGCACCCCTGGTGGAGCAAATCCACACCCTTATCGAGGGCAACAGACTCGGCGCATACCTGCTCGGCAAATACCCCGACGCCCATGATTACAGCAATGACAAGGCCCTGTACGACTTCGTCGGGGCGCTTAAAAAGCGTTACCTGAAAAATGCCGCGCCGCTCAGCAACGTCAATTTCAAAAAGCAGAAGGATCTGATCCAAAATGCCCTCGGTACCCACACCTACAGAATGCAGGGCAAGGTACGAAAGCATGACGTGGCCATCGCAGAGCAGCTGAGAATAGCCCCGGAGGCCCTGTTACGCGCCCTTGTCGTTCATGAGCTTGCGCACTTTAAGGAAAAGGAACACAACAAGGCCTTTTACGCCCTGTGCCGTCATATGGAGCCCGATTACCACCAACTGGAGCTGGATCTCCGGCTTTTTGTCATCGCCTGCGAACTGGGCGTTAGCCCTTACCGGCAATAAAAGACAGCGCCCCTTTATCGTTTGACCGCTATGGCCTGCACCACAGCGGCCAGCCCGGTGTGGAAACGCCCTTCTACCACTTCGCGTTCAATTTCCTGCAGCAGGGTAAAGTCCAGCTCCCTCAGCTCTTCGGCCAGCAACGCACAGCTCATCATCATGGCGGCATCCGGCGGCCCGCCGGTGCCGTAGTTAAGTTGCTGCGGCGTATAGGCCTCCGCCAAAAACACACCACCTTTTTTCAGCCCGTTGACCACCTTACCATGCAATGCACTGCGAATTACCGGCGGCAGATGGCAAAAGATAGATACCACCCCGTCCCAACAATTGTCACCCACGTCGAACCCGGCCAGATCCGCATGCACAAAGTTCACCTCAACCCCGTACTCCAGCGCCAGCTTTTTACCCTTCTCGAGACCCGCAAGGGAGAGGTCTACCGCCGTCACTTCATAACCCTGGCGGGCAAGGAACACCGAATTGCGTCCTTCGCCGTCGGCCAGACAGAGTATTTTTCCCTTCGGCAGTACGCCGTGTCGGGCCGTTAAAAAGTCGTTCGCGTTCTTACCGTAGGCATATTCGTCCGCCGCGTATCTTTCATCCCACATGATTTGGTGTTCCTTGCAAGCTAATCAAATATTGGTATCACACTGCCAGTATATGGCATGTCTGTCTGCCTGTTTATGACAGCACCGCTTGAGCAAATGCATTGATGGCTTGCTCCCACTCGTCCGTTGTCTTTCTGGCGAAGGCACTGCCAATCGAGAGTTCACACATTATATGGTCCTCGCCCACCTGATACGGCGGCGTGAAGATGGCAATGTCGTTTTGCGCCATCCAGCGTGTCGCAGCGGCGAAAAATTCCGCCGGTTTGCATGCAATACGCAATCGGAACATGTTGGTCTGCGGACGCTTCGGCCAGGTCGAGACGCCCGGCAAGGCATTCAGCTTGTCGGCCAGCCACAGGGCGTTTTCCAGTCGCTGCGGCATATCCGGCAAATGCTGTTTCAGTCCTTCACGCGCAGCGACAATGTAAGGCGCCAAACTGTAGAGATTGCCACCGGTGCGACGCTGCCACACCCTGGCCGTATCGATAAACGCTTTATCACCCGCCAGCACAGCGCCGGAAATGCCGCCGAGATCCTTGTAAAAACTCACATATACGGAATCAAAAAGCGCGGCTATTTGCGCGAGGGATTTCCCGTAGCTGGCCGGACATTGCCATAACCGCGCGCCGTCAAGGTGCAGCCGAATGCCGTTTTTTCGCGCCCACTCGCTTTGCGCAACCAGTTCATCCCACGGCGGCAGCTGTCCGCCAATCTCGCGCATCGGTAGTTCCAGCAATATGGCCGCCAGCGGATCCCGGGCGGCGCGCTTTAAATCATCAAGCTCGGGGACATGATGGGCGCTGCCAAGCGCGATTCCCTGCAAACCATAGAGGGTTTGAAACGCGTTTTGTTCGTGCAGGAAAAGGTGGCTGGTAGCATGCAATGCCACATAGGGTGAGCGCTTTTCGTCACTCCAGATTTTCAGTGCGACGGGCTGGGCCTGGGTGCCGCTGACCATAAACAGGGCCGCTTCTTTCCCGAGCAGCGCGGCCACCTCCCGCTCGAACGATTCGATAAGCTGCCCGCTGCCGTATACGTCGCCCTGTTCTTCCTCTGTCACCGCATCGGCCAGCCGCTGCAGGGTCTCTTTCAACGAGATTTTGTCGTTACGTACCGTGGTGTAGGTGCATTGTTCAAATGCCCGGCGATAGGCTGTAAAGGTGTCGCTCATAGGGATGGCCCGCAATAAAAAAAGTACTGAAGGTCGATTGTATACGACAGAATAAGCCAGTAAAACCGGATGCGACCGGTGCACGTCGACCGCAAAAGACTATCGGCTGCCGTAGTGATACCCATTGTTGTCGCGGGTCGCGGCGAGCAAGGCGTCAAAACGCCGCCTGTCACCGAGCAGCTCGGTTTTAAACCTGTCCCATTCGGGGCGTTGGTACCCGCAGCAGGCGATCCAGCGGCTTTTTTCTTCCTCGCTCGGGGTATAAAAGCGCGTTCCGAGATCTAAAAAACCTTGCCGACACAACGCGGTCGATTGCGGTGCCAAACTCAGGTGCTCCCTGAACGTAAGCTTCGCGGCCTCTTCAACCGCGTCTTTTAGTTGATTCGGCAGGCCGTTAAGCCAGGCCTGGCTTATGACCGCAACCCAGCCATCGTAAACACTGTCGATTTCAGTGATCACGCCGATGTGTTCGCGTAATCGGTGAGGGCCGATATAAAGGCCGATGATGCCGGGGTCGAGCACATCGAAGCGCCCCGCCGCTGCCATGTGCGCCGTATCCTGCCAGCCGATATCCACCGGATTGGTTCCGGCCATACTGTAAAACCGTTTTAATGCGCGACTCGGTGGAATGCGAAAGGTCACGTTTTTAAGATCGCGCGGTAACTTGATGGTCCGGTTGTAACGTTTTGTCGAACTGAGCGTCCGTGCGCCGGGCAGATAATGAAGCAACAGCTTCATTCTGCCCCGTTCCTCTATTTCATTGAGGATCTGCCGTCGCCATATGCCTGAGGTAACCAGATTCAGATAGGCCTGGTTGTCGGCACACCAAAACGGAATATTTAATATGTCCAGCTCAGGCACCGCAGGCGACAGGTTGGACACCGAGACGAGTGCCGATGCGATTTGTCCGCGCGACACCATGGCCATCAACTGGGTACCGATGCCACAGCCGCCGGTATCAACCAGGTCGACATAAATCCGTCCTTTGGAAAGTGCCTGAATATGTTTTTTAAGCGACAGATGCATCGCCGATGAATACAACGCATCGGTGCTGGCATAGGGAGAACAGAACAGCATGGTGTGACTGGCGGCACGACGTAATTCTGCCTCTTCGTCATCGAGGGACGGACGCCCCCATACCGGAAGCGTCGCATAAAGCGCCGACGCCGACATCATACCCAGCGTATTTGCAACAAAACGGCGACGCCCGACGTCGCAGCGATAAACCATTAAACCGACCCTGAGTACTCCCGGTAGGCTAAGTATAGCGGAATGACGGGTTGTCGCGTGCCACCTATATTGAAAAGCCGGCATGAACGCCGGCTTTAATGATGCAAAGCTGTGAGAGCGTCAGAGCCCCAGATTCGCCATGAAATCGTCGTCGATATCATTCGGCTCTTCACTGGGCTTGGCCGCAGCCTTAGGCTTGTTGCTGGCAATAATGTCGTCAGGATCCACCGCTTCCGAGATATCGAAATCATGAAGCTTGATAAACTCGGTTTTATCCATCGCCAGTTCAAGATAGAAAATATTCTGGTTTTGCGTGGTAAAGGTCACGCGACGAGCCTGAGGCCTGTCCATGGCGGTATCGACGGAGATCTGTACCTGCTTGTTGATGGCCATCATCTTTGGCTGGTTTTGGGTTATGGAGGTGTGCAGCTGTTCCCGCACCTTACCGGTAAAGTCACCGACGATCTGGTTCATCAGCTCGCCCATCACGTTAGAAACGTCATCAGAGAGGTGGCTGTGGGCTATTTCCGACTCCGGCATCCCCATGTTACGCATATAGTCGCCGTAGATTTCCATCGCCGCCTGAGCGGTGAAGTTGGCGACGACCAAACCGGTAAAGCCGCCGTCGAACAGCACGAAACACCCTATGTCCGGGCGCAGGCAGGTACGGGTTATTTTCTGTACCATGGCCGAGTAACTGATCTGGTTGGCACTTGCAGACGACAGTACGCCGGTCACCGAATGGCACAGGGTGGATAAAATATCCTCGGTACTGATCACTTTATTTTTGCTCATTAACACACTCGCTATTGTACTTCTTATCTTAGTGCAGCGTCGCCGGAGCAGCGCATAAAATCGCCGATTTTCACTGCTCTGACAGAAAAAACGGCCCTTCGCCGTTGCCTTTGCGCCTAAACTACTGAATTTATCACTGACTATCTAGCACAAAATGCTAAAATGACGCGATTAATTGTAGACAGAGTTTCGTTACGTGACAGTAAAAGACAGCATTTACGCCACCCAGCAAGAGGTCAAAGATTTCAGTTTCGACGCCAAGGTCGTCGAGGTCTTTCCCGATATGATCCAGCGCTCGGTTCCGGGCTACGCCACCATAGTCAGCACCATGGGCAAGCTGGCGGGTCAATACGCGCAAAGCAATTCAAACCTCTATGACCTGGGGTGCAGCCTCGGCGCGGTAACCCTCAGCATGCGCCGCAATATCGAAAAAGAAAACTGCCGTATCGTGGCCATCGACAATTCCGAGGCCATGGTGGAGCGCTGCAAACTGCACCTCGGCGGATTCCGCTCGGACGTACCGGTCGACGTGGTACTCGGCGACATT
>JBNKEN010000313.1:0-13280 GCA_050288805.1 Pseudoalteromonas sp. | reverse complement strand
GGCGCCGCATCGCCCTCGAAGCTGCTGCGTACCTGAAGCCTGGTATCACTGCCGTTCAGCGGAGCCAGGGTTTTGGCATGCAATACCGGATTGCCGAGTCTTGCCAACAAATCGGCCTGATCGCGGCAGATTTTCGCGTATTTGAACGCACCGGCTACCTTGCGCGGATCGGTACTGAAAATACCTTGGGTATCCGTCCAGATTGTCACCTGCTGTGCCCCTAAATAATTGCCCAGCAGGGTGGCCGTGTAATCGCTGCCGTTACGTCCCAACGTAACCGTATTTCCGTCCGGGTCTGAGGCGATAAATCCGGTCACCACGTTGATCGTGGGCCCCTGTAAAGCGTGAAGGCAACGCAAACGGTTCTGCTCATGCTGCAAGTGGCCGCCTTGTTGTATCAGCAGCGTCCGGGCGTCATGCGCTTCGGCCTGCACCGTTTGGCTGCGCAGGTAACTGGCTAACAGGCGCGCCGACCAAAGCTCACCGTGAGCCAAAAGCCAGGCCTCGCTCGCATTTTCCTCAAGACTCGCCGCAATCGCGGTCAGCTCATGGTCCAACGCACTCCGCGCCGAGTGGGCATGTTCCCCCTCAAGCAACTCATCAATCAATGCCGACTGCTGTTTGCCGATCAGTCGCAAAATGTCTTCGCAGCCCTGGCGATCCCCCTGCTCGGCGCTTTGCCAAAGTTTGACCAGGGTATCCGTTGTTTTTCCCGCCGCCGAGACCACCACCGCATCTCCCGGTTCGCAGTGTGCCTTAACTATTTCCGCCACCGCGCGGTAACGCTCAGGTCGGCTCAGGCTCGAACCACCGAATTTATGTACAGCCTTTGTCATCTTACTCACCAAAATGCGGTATGCGCCGGGGTCAGCTTAAACGCCCCCGGTAGCGATGTTTTATCCTCAACCCTGGCAACCGGGCTGTGCGTTTGCAGCGCGCCGGGTTTAACCTGGTCGAATACCCGCTCCAAATCCTTGATAAGATCTTCAATATCCTCGATGCCCACCGAAATGCGGATCAAGGTGTCGCCGACTCCGGCCTTGAGACGTGCCTCCGGCGCCATTCCCGCATGTGTCATGGTAGCCGGATGGCAGATCAGGCTTTCCACGCCGCCAAGCGATTCCGCCAGTGAGAATTGCGTTAAAGAGGTAAGAAAACGCGCCGCATCTTCCAGGCCGCCCTTGATGTCAAAGCTGACCATGCCGCCGAAACCGGCCTGCTGCCTTTTCGCCAGTTCATGCTGCGGATGGCTCACCAGCCCCGGGTAATAAACCTGCTGCACGTACTCGCTGCGCTCCAGGTACTCGGCAATCGCCAATGCATTTTGTTCATGTTGTTTCAGCCGCACCTTGAGTGTGCGCAGGCCCCGCAACGTCAGGTAACTGTCAAAAGGTGCTCCGGTCACACCGATATTGTTGGCCCACCAGGCGAGCTCCTCACCGAGCGCAGCGTCTTTGCAGATCACCGCTCCGCCCACCACATCGGAGTGCCCGTTGATGTACTTGGTCGTGGAATGAACCACGATGTCGCAGCCCAATGCCAGCGGATTTTGCAGTGCCGGCGAGAGAAAGGTGTTGTCGGCCGCAACCAGGGCGCCGGATTGCTTGGCTTTTGCAGACACGGCCGCGATGTCGGTGATCCGAAGCAGAGGATTGCTGGGCGTTTCCAGCCAAACCAGTTTAGGTTTGATCTCGGCAATACGCTGCAATGAGGCTTGTTGAGTCAGGTCCAGCACCTCAAGCTTGAATTGGCCACGCTTTTCCAGCGAGGTAAACAGACGATAACTACCACCGTAACAATCGTGAGGAATGATCAGAGTATCGGCCGGAGTCAGCAACTGAGTCACCAGATGCACCGCCGCCATACCGGTCGCCGTGATGATCCCCTTGACGCCGCCTTCCAGCTCGGCCAGGGTTTCGGCCAGAATATCCCGGTTCGGATTTCCGCTGCGACCATAATCGTAAGCCCGCTTTTGATCGAAACCGGCAAACGAATAGGTGGTCGACAGATAGATAGGCGGCACAACGGCGCCGTGATGGCTGTCGGCGTCAATGCCGTGACGTACTGCAACGGTTGCTTTTTTACTCTGATTCATGTGAAACCCGAATATCTAGATGTTTAGACGTCCAAATAGATTAGTTAACTAAAAAACGGATGTCAAAACATTTATACGTCTAAATAGCTAAATCCTTGGCTACTCAGTAGTATTTGACTATCTTGTTTAAACCGATAAAATTTCGCCACGAGTGATGGCCCTAAGAGCAAGGCAAAAAGAATCTATGGCTAAATGGAATGGTGAATATGTTCACCCTTATGCAGAACATGGTAAAAAATCAGAACAAGTAAAGAAGATCACCGTCTCTATACCGCTTAACGTACTGAAAGTACTGACGGATGAACGCACTCGGCGACAGATCAACAACCTCCGCCATGCAACCAACAGCGAGTTGCTTTGCGAGGCGTTTTTGCATGCCTTTACCGGGCAACCCCTGCCGAGCGATGAAGATTTGAGAAAGGATAATCCGGAGCAGATCCCGGAAGAAGTCCGCAAGATCATGACGGACATGGGCCTGGAAATTCCCACCCTGGACGACGAATAAAAAAAAGCGCCTTAACTTTCGTTAAGGCGCTTTTCTATATGTAACGGCCTTATAGCATGTAATCGGCAGGCATCTCGATTTGCGCCACACCCGACTCTACCGCTGCCGTCGCCACGGCGCGTGCTACACGCGGCAACAAACGCGGATCCATCGGCTTGGGAATAATATACTCGGCACCAAAGCTCAGCGACTCAACCCCCGACGCCTTCAGTACTTCTTCCGGCACCGGTTCTTTCGCTATCTCACGAATCGCTTCAACCGCCGCTATCTTCATTTCGTCATTGATGGCGGTTGCACGCACATCCAATGCACCACGGAAAATAAACGGGAAGCACAGCACGTTGTTAACCTGGTTCGGATAGTCGGAGCGGCCTGTCGCCATGATCAGGTCATCACGAGCGCCGTGAGCCAGCTCGGGCTTGATCTCCGGATCCGGGTTTGAACAGGCAAAAACCACGGGTTTCTCGGCCATCAGCTTCAAATCTTCCGGGCTCAGCAGATCCGGGCCGGACACACCGACAAACACATCCGCATCGGCGATCACATCCTGCAGCGTGCGTTTGTCCGTATTATTGGCAAACAACTGCTTGTATTCGTTCAGATCATCGCGGCGGGTATGAATTACACCCTTGCGGTCCAACATGTAGATATGTTCGCGCTGGGCGCCACATTTGATCAGCAGCTCCATACAGGCAACGGCTGCGGCACCGGCACCCAGGCACACGATCAGGGCATCGTGAATATTTTTACCCTGCACTTCCAGCGCATTCAGCATACCGGCAGCGGTTACGATAGCCGTACCGTGTTGGTCATCGTGAAATACCGGCACATTGCAGCGCTCGATCAGCGCCTTTTCGATTTCAAAACACTCCGGCGCCTTGATATCTTCAAGATTGATGCCGCCAAAGGTATCGGCGATGTTTTCAACCGTGTTGATAAAGTCTTCCGTGGTGCGGTGTTTGACCTCGATATCGATCGAGTCCAGTCCGGCAAAACGCTTGAACAACAGCGCCTTTCCTTCCATAACGGGCTTAGAGGCCAACGGGCCCAAGTTACCCAGGCCCAGAATGGCAGTGCCGTTTGAGATCACCGCAACCATATTGCCTTTCGCCGTATACTTATAAGCATTGTTCGGATCGGCGGCGATTTCCCTGACCGGTTCGGCAACGCCCGGGCTGTAGGCAAGTGCCAGATCTTTAACGGTTTCGGCTGGCTTGGTCAGTTCGATACTGATCTTACCCGGGACGGGTTCGGCATGATATTTGAGAGCTTGTTCACGAAAATCGGACATGACGCGCTATGTTTCCTGCAAGAAGTTAAATGTGAGAGATAAAAATTCGCTAACAGCCCTAACAATACGCGCTTTTTTGTTTTATTCAAGTGATATCAGGTCGATCCTCTTGTCATTCGTTATGGTTTAAGCAGTTAGCCGAAGTTACCCGCATTTTGCGCGAAAATGACCGAAAAAAGGTTGATAGAGGCGGTTCAATATTAAACTTCAGGCTAACAGCGAGGTGAATAAACAGGCAATTTATAGTCTTATTTGAGCTATAAAAAGAAAAATCTATAACCGATATTCAAAAAATAAATAGCGCCATCGGATTACTTTTAAAAACAATGCAAAACAGATAAAAACCAGCAAAATTATGAAAATTAACGACACAAACACATCATTTAGCAGCAAAATATCGTATTTACAAATAATTCTTTGTCGCAACTCCGACTCTACGGCTAGCATAAAAAGCAACGCAGGAAATCTCACAACAGGTTTAAACGGGAACGGGAACGGGAACGGGAACGGGAACGGGAACGGGAACGGGAACGGGAACGGGAACGGGAACGGGAACGGGAACGGGAAAAGCATGGCTTAATTGTCAAAAGTCAGGCACAAAAAAAGCACCCTAAGGTGCTTTTTTCTACTCGCAGCAAAATTATTTTTTGCTTGCCAGGGCGCCGAAACGCTTGTTGAAGCGATCAACACGGCCGCCGGTGTCAAGGATCTTCTGCTTACCAGTGTAGAAAGGGTGACACTCTGAACATACGTCCAGGTGGATGTCTTTACACAGAGTAGAACGAGTTTCGAATTTGTTACCGCAAGAACAAGTAGCATTAATTACTTCGTACTTAGGGTGGATACCTTCTTTCATAGCAACCTCAGTTAAGGCCGTATCGCTCTCCAGACCCGAAGTCTGGCACCATACGTGTTAAAAAATAAAATACCAAGGTCGCGCGCGAACGTTTTATCCGCCGTCACCTCGATACCATCAGGGCGCGTATTTTATTTAACTCTTGCTCACTCTTCAAGCTAAAAAAACGTTTTCCCTGTCATTATAGCGCCCGTTCTCGTCGTAACGTTTCTTTGGAGGGTTTTAGCTGGGATTTTAACGGTGATTTTAGTACATTATCCTACTCCCTAACCAAGCCCGTGGCTCTGCATGAAGTACGTTGAAGTTGCGATAAAAGTCCCGCTTTACCGAAGCTTTGATTATCGCTTCGATGCGAACAGGTATCCGTCGCTGTCACCGGGAATGCGGGTGCAGGTGCCGTTCGGATCAAGAAAACTTGTTGCTGTCGTTCTGGCGGTAAAAGAGACCTCCACGGTGGCGGATGAAAAGCTGAAGGAAATCAGCGTCCAGCTTGATGAAACCCCTGTGCTTTCGGCGCAACACCTGCAATTTTTGCACTTTACCGCCCGTTACTATTGTTATCCGCTTGGCGAGACATTGCATCTGGCGCTGCCCAAGGCACTACGCCAGGGTGAGTCACCGGACAAAACCAGTATTACCTATCTTTCCCTGAACCAGTCGGTGGACGAACTGCCCGTCCTGAAGGCAAAAAAACAGCAGGCGCTTCTGGAACAGTTTGCTAAATCAGGCAAGTCCCCGCTGACCGAAATCAAGGCGCTGGGCTTTAACAAGGCCACCATAGACGCCCTGCTCAGCAAAGACCTGATCCGGGAAAGCATTGAATTTGATATTGCCTGGCGCAACCAGGCGCAGGAAACAGGCAAAAAACCCGTGCTCAATAAGGAGCAGGCCGTCGCCCTCAGCGCAATAAATGAAAGCCAAGGGTTCGCAAGCTTCGTCCTCGAAGGAGTCACCGGCAGCGGTAAAACCGAGGTTTACCTTCAGTCTCTGGAGAAAGTGCTGAAACAGGGGAAACAGGCGCTGGTTCTGGTGCCTGAAATCGGCCTGACGCCGCAAACCGTCAACCGTTTTCGTCGCCGTTTCCCGGGCACTCCCGTAATGCTGTGGCATTCGGCCCTCACCGACAACGAACGCCTGCAAACCTGGCGGTTCTGTGAAAAAGGCAGCTGCGCCATAGTGATCGGCACTCGTTCGGCGATTTTTCTGCCGTTTTTACAGCTCGGCATGATCATCGTCGACGAAGAACACGACGCCTCGTTTAAACAGCAGGACACCCTGCGCTATCATGCCCGCGATCTGGCCGCCTACCGCGCCCATCAGTCAAATGTGCCTTTGGTACTCGGCAGCGCTACCCCGGCCCTGGAAACCCTGCATAAAGCGCTGCAGGGAAAATATCGCCTGTTGACCTTATCTCAGCGGGCACAAACCAGCGGCGCCAATCAGTTCTCCCTGATTGACATGAAGGGACAACCGGAACAAGCAGGCATAAGCCACGGCGCCATGGCCCACATAAAACAGCACCTGGCGCGCGGCAAACAGGTCATGGTGTTTTTAAACCGCCGTGGTTTCGCGCCCACCTTGATCTGTCACGAATGCGGTTGGCTCAGCAATTGCCCCCGTTGCAGCACCAGCGCCACCTATCACAAGGCCATGGGCAGGATGATCTGCCACCATTGCGGCGAACAGACCCGGCCGCCGATGCAATGCCCCGATTGCGGCAGCACCCAAATTTTCCCCGCGGGGAAAGGCACGGAACAGCTGGAAGAAGCCCTGAAAGAGGCGTTCCCGGATATTCCCCTTAGCCGCATCGATCGCGACTCAACCCGGCGCAAGGGCAGCCTGGAAGAAGCGCTGGAAGAGATCCGCGCGGGCGGCGCCAGGTTGTTGATCGGCACCCAAATGCTGGCGAAGGGCCATCATTTTCCCGATGTCAGCCTGGTGCTGATCCTGGATGTCGACAGCGGCCTGTATTCCTGTGATTTTCGCGCCACCGAACAGCTTGCCCAACTGGTTACCCAGGTCGCAGGCCGCGCAGGACGCAGTGGAGAACCGGGCGTGGTGTTGCTGCAAACCCACTTTCCCGAACACCCCTTATTACAGGATCTGGTCAACAACGGCTACCAGGATTTCGCCCGTTTCGCCCTCAGCGAGCGCGAACTGACCGAACTGCCGCCATACAGCAACCTGGCATTGTTAAGGGCCGAGGCCCACTCGCTCACGGCGGTACTGGAATTTTTATCGGATTTGGTTCCCGCCAATCCGCCGCCTGGTATACAATTGCTCGGACCAATCCCCGCACCGATGGAAAAAATAGCGGGCAAGTACAGGTATCAGCTTCACATTCAGGCGCCGAGTCGGGCTCAACTGCATCATTATCTCAATCAGTTGACCGGCTATCTGGAGGCCAGTAAGAAAGCGGCGCAGGTGCGCTGGAATCTGGATGTCGATCCCCTGGATATGATGTGACCGAAAAAGAAATAACAAGACACTATGGCTCAACACGACTTTATTAATAAAAAACGCCCGACCCGAGCGAAGGCGCAACCCGAGCGCAAGCCCTTTCCGGTGCTGCTGATCATGCTTGCCGTGCTGCTGGCGGGCGGTTTTGCCTATGGCCTTTGGTACATCAAGCACAATGCCGACCCCAAGGCGATAAAGGCGCAACAAAAAGCGCTGGAGCAACCGGCCAAAACGGTGATTCAAAAACCGAAGACGCCGGAATTTATCAACGAGATGAAACAGCAGGAGATCAAGGTCGAGGTTAACGAGCCGGAGCAGCAAGGCCCGTATATGATGCAATGCGCTTCGTTTAAAACCTATGCGCAGGCCGAAACCCTGAAGGCCAAAATCGCCTTTGCCGGTTTGCTCGCCGAGATCAAGCGCAGCGAAGGGAAGAACGGCGTCTGGTTCAAGGTTCGTCTTGGTCCCTACGAAACAAAACGTCTCGCCGAAAGCGATAAGAACAAGCTGAAACGCCAGAAAATAATGGGCTGCAGCATCTTACTTTGGTCTTGAAAAACCCCCTCCTGACCCATACCTATTCCTTATCTGACTAAAAACCGGGGCGCATCCGTTGCCCCGCGATGAGGAAAACTATGACTACTATTGTTTCAGTACGCCGCGAAGGTAAGGTGGTGATCGGCGGTGACGGCCAGGTTTCACTCGGCAACACAGTGATGAAAGGCAACGCCCGTAAGGTTCGCCGTCTCTATGGCGACAAGGTGATCGCCGGCTTTGCCGGCGGCACGGCCGACGCCTTTACCCTGTTCGAGCGTTTTGAAAGCAAGCTGGAAATGCACCAGGGGCATTTAACCAAGGCCGCCGTAGAAATGGCCAAAGACTGGCGCAGCGACCGCGCCTTGAGGCGCCTTGAAGCCATCCTTGCGGTCGCCGATGAAACCGCATCGCTGATCATCACAGGTAACGGCGACGTGCTGCAGCCGGAACATGATCTGATCGCCATCGGCAGCGGCGGCAATTTCGCCCAGGCAGCCGCCCTCGCCCTTTTGGAAAACACCGAACTGAGCGCCAGGGAAATCGTGGAAAAAAGCCTTACCATCGCGGGCAATATCTGCGTATTCACCAATAATTTCCACACCATCGAAGAATTGTAACAGGAGCTGATATGTCAGCCATGACGCCACGAGAAATCGTTCACGAACTGGATCAACACATTATCGGTCAGGCCGACGCCAAAAAGGCCGTCGCCATTGCGCTGCGTAACCGCTGGCGCCGTATGCAGCTGCCGGAAGCGCTGCGCGCCGAAGTGACGCCGAAAAACATCCTGATGATAGGCCCGACCGGCGTGGGTAAAACCGAAATCGCCCGCCGTCTTGCCAAATTGGCCAACGCCCCCTTTATCAAGGTTGAAGCCACCAAGTTCACCGAGGTGGGTTACGTCGGCAAGGAAGTGGAAACCATTATTCGCGACCTGGTTGATGTTTCCTTCAAGATGACCCGCGAACAGCAAACCAAAAAATACCGTCACCGTGCCGAAGAGGCCGCGGAAGAACGGATTCTGGACGCCCTGTTGCCGCCGGCCAAGGATCAGTGGGGTGAGGTCAAGGAAAGCGAAAACCAGGGCACCCGCCAGGTATTTCGTAAAAAGCTGCGCGAAGGCCAGCTGGACGACAAGGAAATCGATATCGATCTGGCCCAACCTCAGGTCGGCGTTGAGATCATGGCGCCTCCCGGCATGGAAGAAATGACCAGCCAGCTGCAGAGCATGTTCCAGAACATCGGCGGCGAAAAGCGCACCAAGCGCAAGGTCAAGATCAAGGAGGCCTTCAAACAGTTAATTGAAGAAGAAGCCGCCAAACTGGTCAACCCGGACGAGCTGAAAGAGCAGGCCCTGGCCGCGGTGGAACAGAACGGCATCGTATTTATCGATGAAATCGACAAGATCTGTAAACGCGGCGAATCCCAGGGACCAGACGTCAGCCGTGAAGGTGTTCAGCGCGATCTGCTGCCGCTGGTTGAGGGTTCGACCGTTAACACCAAACACGGCATGGTGAAAACAGATCATATCCTGTTTATCGCATCCGGTGCGTTCCAGATGGCCAAGCCGTCGGATCTGATCCCAGAGCTGCAGGGCCGTTTGCCGATCCGCGTCGAACTGGGTGCCCTGAGTGCCGACGACTTCAAACGCATCCTGACCGAGCCGCACGCTGCGCTTACCGAACAATACCGTGCCCTGATGGCCACCGAAGAAGTGACGGTCGAGTTCAGCGACGACGCCATCGCAAAAATCGCCGACGCGGCCTGGCAGGTTAACGAAAAAACCGAAAACATCGGCGCCCGTCGCCTGCATACCGTCATGGAACGCCTGATGGAGGAGATTTCCTTCGAGGCATCCGATAAGGCGGGCAGCGCACTTAAGATAGATGCCGACTATGTCGAGCAACATCTCGGCGCCCTGGTACAGGATGAAGACCTGAGTCGCTTTATCCTCTAAAATCAAAAAGCGGGTTCTCCCGCTTTTTTCTGCTTCGTTTTATAAGGACAATGCCTTGCTGGTCACTAAGGTCCACTACCATACTGTGAGCAAAACCTTGGACGTCTGTTTTGACGACGAGCGGATGCACACCTTCAGCGCCGAGTTTTTGCGCGTTCACTCCCCGTCGGCAGAAGTGCAGGGGCACGGCGCAAAACAGCCCGCCCTGGTCGCCAATAAAAAAGCGGTGGCGATTACCCAGATCGATCCGGTCGGCCACTACGCCCTGCGCCTGTGCTTTGACGACGGCCATAACAGCGGGCTCTACAGCTGGTCACTGCTGGGCCGTTACGCCCGGGAACACGACACCTTATGGCAAGACTATCTGCAACGCCTCAAGGCCGCCAACGCGGGACGCGAACCGGCCATCGCGGTGCGTTTTAAACCTTAAATTTTTCAATCGCCTGGTGCAGTACCTTGGATTGTTCGGCCACCTCTTCGCTGGTATGGGCATTGCGCTTGGCATGATTCGAGGCCTGCTCGGCAATATCCCGAATTTTAACCACGTTTTGGTTCACTTCCGAGGCCACCTGGCTTTGCTCGTCGATGGCGGTTGCTATCTGGGTGCTCATTTCCATAATGGTTTGCACATCCTGGGTAATGGACACCAGTAACTCCCCGGCCTTGGAGGCCTGATCCGCGCTCTCGTCTCCTTGCATGCGACAGCGTTCCATCATACTGACCACCTCGCGGGTACGCTGCTGAAGCGTGGAAATAATGCTTTCAATTTCCTGGGTCGAACTTTGGGTGCGCTGCGCCAGGGAGCGAACTTCATCGGCCACCACGGCAAAACCGCGTCCCTGTTCCCCTGCGCGGGCCGCTTCAATGGCGGCGTTAAGCGCCAGCAAGTTGGTTTGCTCGGCGATGCCGCGGATCACATCAAGCACAGAGCCTATGGTCACCGCATCCTGCTCCAACTGGGAAACCACCTCCGACGCATGACCCAGAGAACCGGACAATTCGCTGATGCGGCTGACCGTCGAGTCTACCTCACTTTTGCCGTAGCGGGCATTTTCATTGGTTTGCTCCGCTTTTTTCGCCGCTTCTTCGGTATTGTGTGCAATGTCCTGAATGGTGGCCTGCATTTCGGTCGCGGCGGTGGCAACCAAATCGGCTTCCTGCAGCTGAGTCTGAATGCCTGTGCTGGTTGCCGACGTGGTTTCGGCCAGATTTTCCGTCGCTACATTGAGCGTGGCCAGCGCGGTATTCACCTCGAAAATCAGGTTCTTGAAATCGTCGATCAAGCTGTTGAAATCGCGGCTCAGGACCGTAATTTCATCCCGTCCCTGATGGCTGATGGACAAGGTGAGGTCGTTGTGACCTCGAATTTCGTTGATCACCTGACATACCTTATCGAGGGGCTTCACAATGGAGCTGCTGGTCAGGTATACCAGCACCATGACCACGACACCCGCCAGAATAAAGACGGTCACGGCCAGCAGCATAGAACCGTTGGCGCTCGCGGCGATCTGCTGTTTAGTCTGTTCAAGCATTTTCAGTACGATGGCATCGCTGGCACTGACGCTTTGTTTCATCTTGGCCAGCGCCCCCGAATTCAAATCGAGCCCAAGCGCCTCCTGGGCGCGAACCAACTCGGTAAAGGATTTCTGATAGACATCAAGCAGATTCAAGATGCGTGTGCGGTAATCACTGCTAAGGTCAGCGTCCTTAACGCTTTGCACCATCTTTGCTAAATTGTCGTTAAATTTGTCGAGGTATTTCAGGTCTTGACGCAACATAAAGTCCTTTTCGTTACGCCTGAGTTGTA
The DNA here is from genome assembly GCA_050288805.1 of Pseudoalteromonas sp. GTDB lineage: Bacteria > Pseudomonadota > Gammaproteobacteria > Enterobacterales > Alteromonadaceae > Pseudoalteromonas. Next base: position 1,772 of record JBNKEN010000313.1, on the reverse strand, counting down.
GCATGGCACTCAATAAGCGGTGATCTTCCTGCTCACCCAACAGGCTTTCCACCTCGTGCACCGCATCCCTCAGTTTGCCGTAAAGTGCATCTTTCGGATGCAACCCTATGGTGCGCTGAAACGCCACAACCTGTTCGAAGTCTTTTTTATATTGAGCGGAGTAACGCTTAAAATCCTGCAACAAAGAAGCATCCAACCCCCTGGCAGTAAACAACCCCTCCAACCGATGTACCATCCCCTGCAATTTACCTGATTCCGAAGAAAACGCTTTAAGGTCCTCTTCAGATTTATAGAACAAGAAATTCTTCTCATGCTTTCGCATCGTCAACTCAAGCACGTTCAGCTCTTCAGCGATTTCCATCGCCTGGTTAAGTTGCAACATGACTCTGGCCTGGTTGACGATAACCGCCAACATGATCACCATGGCAATTCCTACCACCACGGCATTAACCTGCAAGCGCCGCTTTATAGACAAGTGCTGCATAAACTTCATAACTCAACCTACTGTAAAAAAGGAACTTTTACAGTATAGACCGAGATCGGGGACGGGCACTATAGCAGTGTCATTTTATGCGGATTGATGTTGTATTCCCTGCCACAATGCTTTGTTAAGGGAAGCGGTATCCTGCCAGCGCTTTTTCAGCAGCCACTCCACCAAGGGGGTGGGATCATTGGGAAAACGGATCTGCTCAAACGAGGTTGAGAGGATCCAATCTTCCAGCGCATTCGGGTCGAGATAGTTCATTACATGGGCCAGCCCCATGTCACGCAAGGTAATGGCATTGGAGACCTGTTCGAATTGCCCGGCAAGAGGCTTTAACAACAACTTTTTGCCGAACCTCAGCGCTTCACTGGACAGCTCAAAACCGGCATTGGCGATGATACCGCTGGCATTGGAAAGATCTTTCAAAAAACCTTCTCGGCTCGGCGCCCGTAGATGAATGTGTTGCTCGGAACCGTCCTGCGCAGCCGGGTGATAACAGTAAAATTCCTTGTCAGGAAAATCCCGCAAATAAGCGCGAATTTCCTGCAGATCTTCGAAGGGAAGATACACCAACACCTTGTTGTCCAGGCTCAGCCCTTGCTCATTAAGCTCTTCATCTTCGATAAAGGGAGGAATAATATTGTCGGCAAACGGGCTCCAGTGCACACCGAGATGATGGTCAGCCGGTGCAAAGTAGCGGATCAACGTCCGCGTTAAAACATTGTCTCCGGCCACGGGCACCGCGGGCGAAAGAAAAGCCGCCTGATGACTCATGCCGATCACCGGCACGCCCTGGCGTTTCCCCGCCCAGGCCGATAAGGGTTCAAAGTCGTTGAGGATCAGATCGTACGCGCCGACATTCAAAGCACGGACGTCACGCAGAAAATGCCCTATTCGAGCCTGCTTGATGGTTTTAATGGGCTGCACCCGACCCCGCTCACTGGCAAAGGTCAGTCCGCGAAAGGCGCGGAAGTCACCGAATACACCCATGTCGAAATAGTCGTTGCTATCACGTCCGGAGAACAGGTAGTCCACTTCCACCCCCATCCGCGAAAACGCCTTAGCCATCACCCTGGCCCGGGTTGTGTGGCCGTTCCCTGTACCCTGAATGCCGTAAAGTATTCTCATATCGTCCCCGTAACCATCAGTACCAGTAAGGCGCAGCTGTATCCCATCAATGAGCCGAGCAGCACATCCAGCGGATAGTGAACGCCCAGCAAAACCCGCGACACGGCCACGCAGCTCGCCCAAACATAAAGCGGCAGCGCCATTAGGGGATAAAACTGGG
>JBNKEN010000312.1:0-8289 GCA_050288805.1 Pseudoalteromonas sp. | reverse complement strand
CTTTCGATTTTGGTCGATGTTTAGCTTCACCGTCACCGGCCATACTGTCATCTAGCTGACGCAGTAAGTCTTTTTGCTTTTCGCTTAAATTTACCGGCGTTTCAATGACGACTTTACACACCAGATCACCAACACCACCGCCGCGTACCGACTGCACGCCTTTACCGCGCAAGCGGAACATTTTGTCGGTTTGCGTCTCGGCGGGTATTTTCAGCTTAACGCGACCATCCAGTGTGGGTACATCAATTTCACCACCCAAAGCGGCTGTAGTGAAACTCAGCGGCACATCGCAGTACAGGTTATTGCCGTCGCGCACAAAAATCGGGTGTTCTTTTACATGCACCTGCACATAAAGGTCTCCAGCAGGTGCGCCGTGCATACCTGCTTCCCCTTCACCGGTTAAGCGGATGCGGTCACCCGTGTCGACACCGGCCGGAATTTTCACCGACAGGGTTTTGGTTTTCTCTACGCGGCCCTGGCCGTAACACTTGTCGCACGGATCGGAAATGATCTGACCGGTTCCCTGACAGGTTGGACAGGTTTGCTGCACGGCAAAAAAGCCCTGGCGCATCTGAACCTGGCCCGCACCGTGACAGGTGGTACAGGTTTTCGGCGTTGAGCCCGCCTTGGCACCGCTGCCGTGACAGGGATCACAGCTGACCCAGGTCGGAACCTTGATCTCAACTTCCTTCCCGCGAACCGCCTCTTCCAGGCTGAGCTCCATGTTATAGCGCAGATCGGCACCGCGCTGCTGGCGCGACTGACGACGTCCGCCGCCGAAAATATCGCCGAACACATCGCCGAAGATATCGCCGAAATCGGCGCCGCCACCGAAACCGCCGTGACCGCCACCACCGTTCTGGTCGAAAGCGGCATGACCGAACTGGTCATAGGTACGGCGCTTTTGCTCGTCGCTCAGCACCTCATAGGCCTCTTTCACTTCCTTGAACTTGACTTCCAGTTCCTTGTCGCCCGCGGTGCGGTCCGGGTGATACTTCATCGCCAGACGCTTATAGGCCTTTTTAATGTCGCGCTCGCTGGCGTCCTTGGCGACACCCAGCACTTCGTAATAATCGCGTTTTGACATATAACACTACTCTATATTCTTGTTACGACCGAGGCCGTTTGGCGAAACAAACAGGGACGCCTGCCAGCTTCGCCACAAACTAAGGGCGCGTCAAGCGAAACCGCCAGCGCGCCCTGTGACCCAACTTACCTCAATGACATGGGATAGGACGGGTTTCTGATTGACAATTACTTATCGTCTTTCACTTCTTCAAACTCGGCATCGACAACATCGTCGTCCTGCTTGCCTGAAGCTTGCTGTCCTGCATCGGCGCCGCCTTGCTGGGCTTTTGCCTGAGCGATTTCCATCAGCTTTTGCGACTTTTCAATAAGCGCCTGAGTCTTGGCATCGATCTCGTCCTTGCTGTCACCCTTGATGGCCGTTTCCAGCTCGCTCAGGGCCGTTTCGATGGCAGACTTGTCGTCCGCAGGCAAGGCATCGCCCGCTTCTTCGATTTGCTTACGGGTGCCGTGAACCAGGGCGTCGGCCTGGTTACGCGCCGCGACCAGCTCTTCGAACTTCTTGTCTTCTTCCGCATGCGCTTCCGCATCGCGAACCATCTTCTCGATTTCGTCATCGGAAAGACCGGAAGAAGCCTGAATCGTGATCTTCTGCTCTTTACCCGTATCCTTGTCTTTGGCAGATACGTGCAGGATACCGTCGGCATCGACATCGAAGGTTACTTCGATTTGCGGTTCACCGCGACGGGCCGCACGAATGCCTTCCAGGTTGAACTGACCCAACGACTTGTTATCGCTTGAGCGCTTACGCTCACCCTGCAGTACGTGAATGGTTACCGCAGACTGGTTGTCTTCCGCTGTCGAGAAGGTTTGCGACTTTTTGGTCGGGATCGTCGTGTTTTTCTCGATAAGCGTGGTCATTACCTGACCCATGGTTTCGATACCCAGCGACAGAGGACATACGTCCAGCAGCAGGATGTCTTTAACATCACCGCCCAGTACACCGCCCTGAACCGCGGCACCGATAGCAACCGCTTCATCCGGGTTGACGTCTTTACGCGGTTCCTTGCCGAAGAATTCGGTCACCATCTTCTGAACCAGCGGCATACGCGTCTGACCACCCACCAAGATGATGTCGTTTACGTCGTTGACCGACAGGTCGGCATCGGCCAGCGCTTTCTTCAGCGGCTCGATTGACTTGGTAACCAGATCTTCAACCAGCGACTCCAGCTTGGCACGAGTCAGCTTAACGTTCATGTGCTTAGGACCGCTTGCATCCGCCGTCACGTAAGGCAGGTTGACTTCGGTCTGCTGCGCAGAAGACAGCTCGATCTTGGCCTTTTCTGCCGCTTCCTTAACGCGTTGCATCGCCAGCGGGTCGTTCTTAAGGTCGATGCCCTGCTCTTTCTTGAACTCGTCAACCAGGTAGTTGATCACGCGGTTGTCGAAGTCTTCACCACCTAAGTGCGTATCACCGTTGGTTGCCAGAACTTCAAAGGTGTGTTCGCCTTCAACTTCGTCGATCTCGATGATCGAGATATCGAACGTACCGCCACCCAGGTCATAAACCGCAATCACGTTGTCGCCCTGCTTTTTGTCCATGCCGTAGGCAAGGGCCGCAGCGGTCGGCTCGTTGATGATACGTTTTACTTCCAGACCCGCGATACGGCCGGCGTCTTTGGTCGCCTGACGCTGAGAGTCGTTAAAGTACGCAGGAACCGTGATAACCGCTTCGGTTACCGGCTCACCGAGGAAGTCTTCCGCGGTTTTCTTCATTTTCTTCAGTACTTCGGCAGAGATCTGGGGAGCGGCGCGTTTTTCGCCCTTCACTTCAACCCAGGCATCGCCGTTGTCTGCTTTTACGATCTTGAACGGCATGATGCCGATATCGCGCTGAACTTCTTCGTCTTCAAAACGACGACCGATCAGACGCTTGATAGCGTATAAGGTGTTTGTCGGGTTGGTCACCGCCTGACGTTTTGCAGGTTGACCTACCAGGGTTTCACCATCCTGTGTAAAGGCAATAATAGAAGGAGTTGTGCGATCGCCCTCGGCGTTCTCAATAACACGTGGCTTGTCGCCATCCAGTACCGCTACACACGAGTTAGTAGTACCCAAATCGATTCCAATAATTTTACCCATGAATCTTCTCCAACTTCAAAATTCGGTTAACTTTGTTTGATGACTAGTTAATAGGGGTGCCCCTGGGCTAATTCAACAGGCAAATTTAAAAAAATTTCACTTTTTTTAAATTTTTTCGCCTCACCGGGAACGATTTGGGAATTGATTGTGAAAATCTGGTCTGACCACAAAGAAAGTGATATAAAACTTAAAAATCATTCGGAGTAATTTCAGTCATGCATTTCGACCACCTGCTCGCCAAGGTCGGCGCCCCCGAACAAGCCATTCAGTTTCCCGTATCCTGGTGTCAGGGCCGCACCGCGTTCGGCGGGCTTTCCGCCGCCCTGCTTTATCAGGCGATGAAACCACGAGTAGACGAACAGAAACAGCTGCGCTCCATGAGCGTCAATTTTGTCGGCCCGCTGCTCGCCGATATGGATTTCCATATTCAGGTTGAGGTATTAAGGGAAGGTAAAAGCAGCGCCCAGCTGCTGGCTCGCGCGATTCAGCAGGGAGAAACCTGTGTGATTGCCCAAGCGTGCTTTGCCAGCGACCGGGAATCGGCAATCCGGGTGCCGGTCAGCAAACAGATGACCCTAAGCGATGTGAATGCCGAGCGCTGTATCCCCTATCAGGAAGGTGTCATGCCCGCATTCTTCCAACACGTTGCGTTGAGTCCCGAGCAGGGTAATTTGCCGTTCACCGGCGCAAAGACGTCGCACCTCGGTGGCTGGATGCGGTTAAAACAAACACCCGATAAGGTGACGGATGCACATATTCTCGCCCTCACCGACGCCTGGCCGCCCACCATGCTGCAGATGTTTCCCGGACCGGCCCCCGCCAGCAGCATGTCCTGGTATATTGAGTTTGTCACTCGCCCCGAACTTGCGCCGGACAGCTGGCTGGGCTTTGAAGCCATCACCCATCACAGCAACGCCGGGTACGGGCTTGAGGACGGATGTATCTGGTCGCAAAACGGAGAGTTGATTGCACTGACCCGACAAACGGTAGCGCTTTTCGCCTGATCTCTTACTGCGCGGTTGAAACGCCCGAAAACGCAGACAAGATAACCGCGTACTCAGGCGAGGCTTTAAGGGTTGCCAAACCCCGGTTAAATCTGTCCCGGAGTGCGCGGTTGCAAAACAGGATACGCCGGGGCCGGGGATGAAAAACCCGGAACTGTTCAACCGCATTCACCGGATTATCAAGCCGATACAGGTTAAGGTAATAGTCAAACACGCGCCGTTCCACGACGATAGTATCGGCCCACCCCTTCATCAGGTTGGCAATTTGCGCCTCCTGATTCACCACCTCGGCGTAACTTTTGAATTCTTTTGTCATCGCAGAGAATTCGCTGCCCAAAAATGTCTGCGCGCCCTGAAACCCCATTACACTTAACCCGGCAAGATCGTTGACCGAATTGACCGTTAAGCTGCGTTCTTTCAGCGCGACGACGATGTTCTCTATCTCCAGCAAGCCATCGCTGTAGTAAAGGTGATTACGTGCAGCCTGATCAATTTCTATATTGAGCGCCCCGTCTATGGCACAGTTGCTTACTTCCCTGAGCGCCCGGTTATTGCTGATGTAGTTAAACCTCAGCTGATTGATTCCCTCCAGCTTCAGCGCCTGCCTTGCTATTTGCTGCAACATTCCGTCGCCGGTTCCCGCAAACACATAGGGAGGCGTGTAGGCATTCGCCGCAAGAACGACTTCTTTTTCCGGCTCACCGCCGGTCGCTTCAGCCGCGATTGCGCAAAAAAGAAAAAACAGCAGCCAGCGTATCATGTGTTCATAGAGTCCAAATAGAGTTTAATACAGGGAATAAACAGTGTATTACAAGCATAGACGGATACGCAGGGGGAATGAGAGAAAGTAACATGAATTCAATGTAGAACAACGTGTTTGCATTGTAAAAAGCGCCACTTTATAACACACTGACATGTGTACCAACCAATAACCGCCTAATAAATATGCGACTTGCCTGCCCCCAATGCGACCTGGTGATCGACATACCCGGCCTGAGTGCCGGACAATCGGCCCTGTGTCCCCGTTGTCACAGCAAGGTCAGCCAAGTCGATGTGGACAATAACCAAATCGTTGTAGCGCTTTGCCTCGGAGCCCTCATCCTGCTGCTGAGCGCCATTTTTTATCCCTTCATTTCCTTCAGCAGCTATGGTCTGAGCCAAACGATCACCTTGCCCGATGCGGCCCGCATTCTTTTTAATTACGACAGCGACCTGCTGGGACTGTTTATCGATATCAGCATCATAGGCTTGCCGATGCTGATGCTGATGCTTTTGATACCGCTGCATCTTGGGTTTCTCAAGCTGCTTCCCCCTGCTTGGGGAAGGCCGCTGCTCAAATTTACCCTGGCGCTGGAACCTTGGGTGATGTCGGAAATATTTATTATCGGCGTGTTGGTGTCCATGGTAAAAATTATGTCGCTTGCAGAGGTCGGGTTCGGGCACAGTTTTTGGGCGTATATCGGATTCGTTCTTTTGTTTACGGCGGCCTTGTCTAAGGTAAACAGACACCGCCTGTGGAACCAGATCTCGCCGTTGCAACTACCCGATCCGACTTTGGCCGGAAAAGGCGCCATGGCGAACCGCTTGCGCCTGTGCCACACCTGCCACCAGATAACACCTGAGCCCGTGTGCCCGCGCTGCCACAGCAAAACCTACCTGCGCACACCCTACAGTATTCAGAAAGCCGCGGCCTGGCTGGTGACCTCGGTGATCCTCTATATTCCGGCCAATATGTTGCCCGTTATGTACACCACCAGTTTCGGAAAGCTTGAGCCTTCTACCCTGATAGGCGGCGTGATCACCCTGTGGCAGGCGGGTTCTTATCCGGTCGCGACCATCATATTTCTCGCCAGTATCGTGGTGCCCATTGCCAAGGCCCTGGTGCTTTGCCTGTTGTGCTACCTGGCGTCGCGCTCCCGGGATCACAATGCAAAGCTCTTTACGCGCCTTTATCAGATCACTGAATTTATTGGAAAATGGTCGATGATTGATGTATTTGTAGTAGCTGTTTTAGTGGCGTTGGTACAGTTGGGTAACCTGATGTCTGTCACCCCGGGCCTTGGAACCCTGTGTTTCTCGGCCATGGTTATTTGTCAGATGATGGCCGCGCACGCCTTCGATCCACGTTTGTTATGGGATTCGTCAAATGGACAATGAGGACAATAATTACAAGCTTGCCGAGGTAAAAGAATCCGCCGGTATTTCCCCCGTGTGGCTTATTCCCCTGGTAGCCCTGCTGATCGGCGCCTGGATGCTGCTGCAATATCAACTCAACAAGGGCGAAACCATTTACATCAAGATGCCCCATGCCGAGGGGGTGATCGTCGGAAAAACCGAAATCAAGGTACGCAGCGTAAAAATGGGCGTCATCGAAGAAGTTCGACTGGCGGATACCCAAGATTACGTCATCGCCCGCGCTCAAATAGATAAACTCTACGGTCACCTGTTAAGCGCCGACGCCAAGCTATGGATGGTTTCCCCCCGCATCGACGAAACCGGTATCAGCGGGCTCAACACCCTGCTCTCCGGCGTCTACATCGAGTTCTCTCCCGGCGAGAGCAAGGACACGTCTTCACATTTCGAACTGCAGGACGAACCGGCCCTGATCGACAGCGACATCGAAGGCAGACGCTACGGCCTTGTTGCCCAGGACGCAGAAGTGATCGAGGTGGGAACCGGCGTTTTTTACAAGGGTTATAAAATCGGCCAGGTAGAAAGCACCTTTTTCAACAGCGAGCAAAAGGCGATGAATTACGGCATTTTTATCTATGCCCCCTACGAGCGGCTTATTACCCTGAACTCGATTTTTTGGGTCAATTCGGGCATTGAGGTTGACCTTTCTGCCGACGGTATCAACCTCAAGACAGGTTCCCTGACAAAAATGCTTAAGGGCGGGATTTCAGTGGGCCTGCCTGCCGGCGAAGTCCCGGGCCCCGAGGTCAATGTGGGCCACAGCTTTACCCTGAGCACCAGTTATCAAAGCGCCATGGAGCAGCGGTTTTTCGATTTCGATTATTACCTTATCCAATTCGAGCAATCGATACGCGGACTGCGCCAGGGAGCGCCGGTGGAGTATCGCGGTATGCGCATCGGAACGGTTGTCGAAACCCCGGCCAATGTGCTGGTAGACGGCGTGCCGGTGCATTTCATCAGCGACAATACCGCGGTGCCGGTGCTGATCAAGGTCGAATACGGACGGCTTTACCAGGACAGCACCAAGGCGCGGGCGTTCTGGCAATCAAAGCTTGCCGGCTGGCTTGAAAAAGGGCTGAGGGCCTCGTTGAAGCCGGGCAACCTCATTACCGGCGCGGTCTATGTCGATCTCGATTTTTATCCCGATGCGGCCAAGTCAGGCATGGAGAAATTAGGCAATTACCCGGTATTCCCAAGCACATCGAGCGGGATCAGCGTGCTGGCAAACCAGGTGTCGGATGTGCTCAATAAGGTCAAGAACCTGAAGCTGGAATCGGCGGTCGGCCAGATGGAAACCACGTTTAAGGAATACCGCGAGTTGGCGGTCGAATTCCGTGATTTTATCAATAACCCGCAAACCCGTACCCTGCCCGGTAAATTTAACGAGAATTTCGCCGATATCACGGAAAGTATGCGGCAGTTTGACAAGACCATGCGCCAGTTCGAAACCACCATGGCCAGTTATCAGCAAGGTTCCCAGCTGCATCAGCAACTGAGCAGTACGCTGGCAGAGCTGAAACGCCTGAGCGAAGAGCTGCAACCGCTGACCAAGGGCATCAACGAGCAACCCAACATGTTTATTTTTGATAAGTCACTGCCAGAGGATCCGCAGCCCAGGAGAAAATCACAATGAAAAGAATAAGCGTGTTGTTGCTCGGTTTCTGGCTATCCGCCTGCAGCCAGACGGCACCGGATCGGATCCGTTATTACATGTTTGACGCAGCCCCCGCGCCGTTGGTCCGAAAGGTAGAAGACACCAGCCACCTGCTGCGTATCAACCCGGTTAATTTACGCGGCGCGCTGAACAATCGCGGGATCCTGATGCGTCTGTCGGCCGAGCGAATTCACGCGGCAAACTACCACCACTGGAGCGAAGCGCCCTCTGTGTTGCTGACGGCCAGCAGCGCCCAGCAGCTGCTGACCT
>JBNKEN010000311.1:0-2388 GCA_050288805.1 Pseudoalteromonas sp. | reverse complement strand
CAGATTGCGTGCGCCGTACTTGAGGGCGATCAGGATACCCTCAACGATGCAAAGCGGATTGAAGCCTGCGGCGGCAGGGCGGTTCAGATCAACACCGGCACCGGGTGTCATCTCGATGCGGCCATGGTGCGCGCCGGGCTCGATACCCTGGCGCCGGAACCGGGCAGCCTGGTGTTCATCGAAAACGTCGGCAACCTGGTGTGTCCGGCGCTGTTTGATCTCGGAGAAACCCGGCGTGTCGCCATGATGGCGGTCACCGACGGCGAGGATAAACCGCTTAAATACCCGGACCTGTTTTCAAGCTGCGATCTGGTGGTGATCAACAAAACCGATCTGCTGCCGTACCTCGACTTCGACCTTGCCCGGACCCGCGATTACATCGCCCGAATCAACCCGAGGGCGCACATCATCACGCTTTCGGCCACAACTGGCGACGGCCTGGCAGAGTGGACCGACTGGCTGGAAAGCGTGCATGGCTGAGTTTATTCCCCGTGCGGACTTTCACCTGCTCTACAGCGCGCTGACCGAGGCCGGATACCGGGTGATAGGGCCCGTCGAACGGGACGGCGCCATCGTTTTCTCCCAGCTAGGCGGTTTCGATGAACTGCCGCTGGGCGTGCGCGAGCAGGCCTCAAACGGCCGTTACCGGCTCGAACACACCGGCGGCAAACGCTGCTTTGGCTGGAATACCGGCCCGCAGGGGCTTAAGCCTTGGTTGTTTCGCCCCGAACAGCAGTTGTGGCGGGCGGAGCCCACCGAGGACGGACTGCGCTTTCGCGAGAGTATTCCCGAAGCGACGCCGCTTGCGGTGATAGGCATCAGGGCATGCGATCTGGCGGCGCTCAAGATTCAGGATCAGCATTTTCTTCACGGGGCTTATCGTGACCCTTACTACGGCGCGCAGCGCGAGCAATTGCTGCTGGTGGCGGTGAATTGTGCGCGAAGCGCAGACACCTGCTTTTGCGTATCCACCGGCGACGGGCCCGAGGTAACAAGCGGTTATGATCTGCTGTTGGATGAACTCGACGAGGGCTACCTTATTCGCGCAGGCAGCGAGCGCGGCAGCGCCATCTTAGCTGCTTTAACCCTGGCGAGCGCCTCGAACGAGCAGCTCGTTGCCGCCAAAGCGCAGGTCGACGATGCCGGTAAGCAGCAAAAGCAGATGCCGAGCGAGGCGCAATTGATGACGCTGCTCGCAAGCCTTGAGAGCAGCCGCTGGCAGGATATCGCGGAGCGCTGCCTTGCCTGCGGCAACTGCACCCTGGTGTGCCCCACCTGTTTTTGTTCACGTCAGGACGCCGAACCCAGCCTTAACGGGGAAGCCGGGCAGGTCCGGCGCTGGGATTCCTGTTTCAGCGAACAGCACAGTTATGCGGCGGGCAGGGTGTACAGGCCCCAAATCAGCCAGCGCTATCGCCAATGGTTGCTGCACAAGCTGGTGACCTGGCAGCAGCAATTCGGGCGCAGCGGCTGTGTCGGCTGCGGGCGCTGCATTGCCTGGTGCCCGGTCGGCATCGATCTGGTGGACGAGGCGCAGGCCCTGCTCGGGGAGGTCCGCGATGAGTGATTTCGTGCCTATTCGCGCAACCGTGGCGCAAAAAGACGCGGAAGCCGGCGGCATCTTTACGCTGCACCTGGCACTCGATACCCAAAAACCGTTTCATTTCGAGTTCGGCCAGTTCAACATGTTGTATCTTCATGGCATAGGCGAAGTCCCTATCTCCATCATGGGTTGGCGGGACGGCCTGTTGCTTCACACCATTCGGCCGGTAGGTACGGTGACCCGTCCCATGGTGGACCTCGACGAAGGTGCGCAATTGGGGTTACGGGGCCCGTTCGGCAACGGCTGGCCGCTCGCCGATTTACACGGGCGCGATCTGGTATTTATTACCGCCGGTCTCGGCTGTGCGCCGGTTGTCGCCGCCATTCACCACAGCGTCGCCCACAAGGACAAGTTCGGCAAGATCTGTATCCTGCAGGGGGTTAAACACCATGACGACCTGCTCTGGCAAGGTCAGTACCGCGCCTGGGAAGACGAGGGGGGCTGCCAGGTGTTGCTTGCCGCGAGCGAAGAAACCAGGCGCAAATATCACTGGCGTTTAGGGCTTGTTACCGAGCTTTTGCAACTGGCGGATTTCGATCGGAAAAATTGCGCCGTGATGATGTGCGGGCCGGAGATCATGATGGTGGCGGCGCTTAAACAGCTGGCGACGCTCGGGGTCGCAGACAACGCCGTCTACATGACCCTGGAACGCAATTTTCAGTGCGGCCTCGGCAGTTGCGGCCATTGCCAGCTCGGGCCCTATTTCGTTTGCAAGGACGGCCCGGTTTTTCATTACCCGGACATCAAGCCCTGGTTTGGTATGGCGGGGTTTTAACATGCGTAAA
>JBNKEN010000310.1:0-5132 GCA_050288805.1 Pseudoalteromonas sp. | reverse complement strand
CGCTCTCGGTATCCGGGATACGTCAGCAATACATTACCAAACCGGTTTTCGCCGCATTCAAGAAAGTCACGCCGACCATGTCGGAGACGGAGAAATCCGCCATCGACGCCGGCACAACCTGGTGGGAAGCGGATCTGTTCTGCGGCCATCCGAACTGGAACAAGCTGCATCAGTACCCACAGCCGCGCCTGAGTTCTGAAGAACAGGCCTTCCTGGACGGTCCGGTCGAAGAGGTCTGCGCCATGGTTGACGATTGGGAAGCCACCCACAAGCTGACCGACCTGCCGGAAAATGTCTGGCAATACCTGAAAGACAACAAGTTCTTCGCCATGATCATCAAAAAGCAATATGGTGGTCTGGAATTTTCGGCCTATGCGCAATCCTGTGTGCTGCAAAAACTGACCAGTAAATCGACCCTGCTGTCTTCTATCGTCGGCGTACCTAACTCACTGGGTCCGGGCGAGTTGTTGCAACACTATGGCACCAAAGAACAAAAAGATCATTACCTGCCGCGTCTGGCCCAGGGCCTGGAGATCCCCTGTTTTGCCCTGACCTCACCGGAAGCCGGTTCGGACGCCAGCGCCATTCCCGATTACGGTGTGGTTTGTAAGGGCGAATGGAACGGCGAAGAAATCGTCGGTATTCGCCTTAACTGGAACAAGCGTTACATCACATTGGCACCGGTGGCCACCGTACTCGGTCTTGCGTTCAAACTGCAGGATCCGGACGGCCTGCTCGGTAAAAACAAGGAACCGGGTATCACCTGCGCCCTTATTCCGACCAACACACCGGGCGTTGAGATCGGTCGCCGTCACTTTCCGTTGAACGTACCGTTCCAGAACGGTCCGACCCGTGGCAAGGACATCTTCGTGCCGCTCGACTACATCATCGGCGGCCCGGAAATGGCCGGTCAGGGCTGGCGTATGCTGGTTGAGTGTTTGTCGGTAGGCCGCGCCATTACCCTGCCTTCCAACTCCACCGGCGGAATCAAAACCATCGCCCTGGCAAGCGGTTCATACAGCCGTATTCGTCGCCAGTTCCGTCTGCCTATTGGCCAGATGGAAGGGGTTGAAGAAGCCTTGGCACGCCTTGCCGGTTATGCCTATAGTGCAGACGCCGCCGTCAGCATGTCGACCGGTGCGGTCGACCTCGGTGAAAAGCCGTCGGTCATTTCGGCCATCATCAAATACCACCTTACCGAGCAGATGCGTGAATCCACCATACACGGCATGGATATCCATGGCGGTAAGGGCATCATGTTGGGCCCGAACAACTATCTCGGTCGCGGCTACCAGGGCGCACCAATTGCCATTACGGTTGAAGGGGCAAATATCCTGACCCGTAACATGATCATCTACGGTCAGGGCGCCATCCGCTGTCATCCGTTCGTGCTTTCAGAACTGGGGGCGGTCGCTATGGATGATAAGCACGAAGCGGTCAAGGTATTCGACAAAGCCCTGATGGGCCATATCGGCTTTACCCTTTCCAACTTTGTTCGCACCCTGTGGCTGGCTTTGACCGGTGCGCGTTTCACATCGACACCGTTTAAAGACGAAACGGCCCAATACTATCGTGCGGCGACCCGTTTCAGCGCCTCACTGGCCCTGATGTCCGACATCTGTATGGCGGTATTCGGCGGCTCGCTGAAACGTAAAGAGCGTATCTCGGCACGCCTTGGTGATCTGCTGAGCTACCTGTATCTGGTGTCGGCCACGCTGAAGCGTTACAACGACGAAGGTCGTAACGCCGAAGACCTGGCCCTGGTGCAATGGAGCGTACAAGAGCATCTGTATCTGTGTCAGCGCGCCCTAGCGGACCTCATCAACAACATGCCTTCGGCCATCTTCCGTGGTTTGCTCAAGCTGGTGCTGTTCCCGTGGGGACGCCCGGTGCGCAAGCCGACCGACGAGCTTGAGCATGAACTTGCACAGATGCTGCAAACGCCGAACGCGACCCGCGCTCGCCTGGCTAATCACCTGTACCTAAAAAACGAGCCGCTTAACCTGGTAGGCCGTCAGGAGCAGACCCTGAAGGATATCCTCGAGGTCGAACCGCTGTTCGACAAGGTATGCCGTGCCAAAGGCGTCAAGCTGCCCTTCTTCCAACTTGATAAGGTGGCAGAAATGGGACTGGCGGAAGGCATCCTGAACCAGCAGGAAGCGGATAAGCTGTCTGCGGTCGAAGCCGCGCGCCTGGCGGTGATCAATGTCGACGACTTTGATCCCAGCGAACTGCTTGCAGGCCAGTCGGCAGGCAAAAAAGCAAAGGCTGATGCGGCCTAAAGCGCCGCCAGCACCAACGCAGAAGTAAAAAACCAGGCCGGAGCGTAAAGCGCCGGCCTTTTTGTTGCAAACCACAACAAAACCACAGCAACGAGCAATAAGGCAAGGGCCGCAGGCAAATGCCGGAAAATCGCAAAAAATACCAATCCGCCAACGGTAACAAACACCAGGCTCACGGCATACTGACTGAACTTAAGCGCTCGCTCCTTTCCCAGTTGGGTGAAAAAGCGCTGCCATTCCCGCACCTTTTTATCTACGTCGAACTGTATTGAGCTTAACAGCAGTGCCGTGACCATCGCCGCAATCAGCGTAATCGCATTCGCAAAATCCGGCCTGTGCCGTGAAATAACACCGACGGCCGATACCAGCAATACGGCCAGCACAATCCGCCACAAAACGCGACTATAGGAAGCGTGTAAAAACTGCAGCCAAAACCCGGTCATGCCGCGAACCTGTATCTCAGATTTCAGGTTCGGCAGAGAGAATACCGCCGCCAGGCTGAATATCATCGCCAACAGGGCCAAAGACTGCATCAAACCAATCGGTAACAGGCAAATAAAGCCACCCGCAACCAGCGCCGACATGCCCTCACCAGGCCGGTACAACATCAAGATCCCAAAGAAAACCTGCAACATAATGAAAGGAATAAAATGCTGCGCGTGCATATGCTGTTCCCAGTTCATGGCGCCGGCGATGGCCAGCGAAGCGAGCAACAAGGGATTCAAAAGCCAGGACAGCAGCACATCCATGGCCGTGCACAGGCGTTTCGAGGCAGCAAGGCTTAGGCCAAATTGTCGATGCTGAAGATCCAACATTGCCGAACGAAGAGTCCAGGTAAGCATTCCCTGCCCAGCCAGACAGAGCAATATAAGCTCGATAGTCTCCTGAGAGCCGCCTTGATTACGAACAATCAGCCCGAGAGCCAACACCAGAAGAAACAGTACACTCGGCAATGCAGGTCCGGCAAACAAGAGCACCATCAAACCGAACTGGCGAAGTTGTTCAAGCAGCAGTTTAAGCTGGTATAAAAACGCCCTCAAACGATATCCCATATACGCTCGGTTCACGGGTTAAGATCCGTCACGGCAAACCCCTGTTCCGCATAAAACGACGCGGTATGGCTTGTGATCACTACCTGCCCGGGGTACGCATCAAGCATACCGACAAGCGCCTGATGGCTCTTGTCATCCAGCGCATTGCCGGGCTCATCGAGCAGCAGGTAGGGACATTTTCGCATCATGGCGGCAACCAGCCTGGCCTTTTGCCGGTTGCCTGACGACAAGGCGGGCCAACGGGTTTCAAGGAAGGGTTCCAGCATTAATTCCCGGATCAGCCCCTCTGGCCACTGACATTTCCAACAACCGGCCGTCAGTTGCAGCATTTGCCTAAGGGTTAGAAACTCCGGCACCGTAATTTTGTCGCTCGCTAGGGCGACGCGACTTCTCGGATCGTCAAGCCGTTCACCGTCATATAATATCTCGCCCCGCCCGGCGCTCTCCAGGCCTGCCAGTATCATCAGCAAGGTGGTTTTGCCGCTGCCGTTTGGCGCCCTAAGACAAACGCGATCGCTACTAAACTCGGCGTTGAATTGATGGAAGACGCGGGTGTGCCCGTATGTCTTGGTTAAGTTCGAAATACTGATCATTATTGTCTACATTTTCTGCGTCTTTTCTCAGACCGCAAGAGTAACACTTTGTTTCAACTTAGGTTGTTTGTTTGTTGTTTTTTCGTACCGAAACAGACACACTGAATCTGAACAATTAAAAGAACAAGGATTTCAGCTATGAAAAAGCCCGTTATCACCCTGCTTGCACTGGCGTCCGCACTCGCCTTAAGCGGTTGCCAACATTCGACAAGCTCCGAAGAGCGCATCACACAGCAAGCGTCGCTATTTCAAACCTACAGCGCCAAAACCTTTTATGATACCGTCAGCATTATGGGTAGCAGCTTTTCCCCCGACGGCACAAAAATACTCATCAGCAGCGACGAATCCGGTATTTTCAACCTTTACGAGATGAACCTGAACACGGGTGGAAAAATACAGCTTACCGACGCCAAAGACACCACCTACCCCATTCGTTATTTTCCCGCTGATGAACGTCTGTTGATGACCCGAGATCAGGGCGGCAACGAGCTGTATCACCTGTATGTAAGAGGTATCGACGGCCAGGTACACGACCTGACACCGGGAGAAAAGGTACGCGCAGGCTTTGTCCGTTTCAGCGGCGATGGCAAGCATTTTTACGTACTGAGTAATAAGCGCGATGCCAAGTTTATGGATCTCTATCGTTACGACAGCCAGGGCTACGCCAATGAACTTATCTATCAAAACACCGACGGGTTAAATGTATCGGCCATCAGTCCCGACGGCCGTTATGCCGCGCTGTCAAAAAGTCATTCCAATCGTGACAGCGACACCTATTTGCTCGATTTAAGCGAACCGCAGGCAAAACCGCAGCTTATTTCTGAACATCAGGAGCCGGCCCAGTACAACCCGGACACCTTTTCCGCCGACGGCAAGTACCTTTATTACTCTACGGACGCCAAGGGCGAGTTTAACCAGGTCTGGCGCTACGAAATGGCAACGGGCAAACACGAGCTCGCGGTAAAGGACAACTGGGATGTCAGCTTTATCTATTTCTCCGACTCCGGTCGTTACCGGGTGACCGGCGTTAACGCGGATGCCCGCACCCAGGTATCGATACTGGATACGAAAACCGGACAACGGCTGGCGATGCCCGACTTACCGTCCGGCAGCCTGCATGGCGTCAATTTTTCCAAAGACGAAAAAACCATGGCGTTTTATCTCAATTCGGACACGTCACCGAGTAACCTTTACCTATGGCATGT
>JBNKEN010000309.1:0-22678 GCA_050288805.1 Pseudoalteromonas sp. | reverse complement strand
CCTTCAGCATTCGTTTCCATCATGGAAGGTTGTTCTAAATACTGCACCTTCTGCGTGGTGCCTTATACCCGCGGTGAAGAAGTCAGCCGTCCGCTCGACGACGTGCTGTTGGAAGTTGCCCAACTGGCGGAGCAAGGTGTCCGTGAAGTAAACCTGCTGGGCCAGAACGTAAACGCCTATCGCGGTGAAACGCACGACGGCGAAATCTGTCACTTTTCCGAGTTGCTGCGCTATGTAGCCGCTATCGACGGCATCGACCGCATTCGTTACACCACGTCGCACCCGGTGGAATTCACCCAAGACATCATAGATGTTTATGCCGAGATTCCTGAGCTGGTCGATCACCTGCACCTGCCGGTACAAAGCGGCTCGGATCGCATTCTGAACCTGATGAAACGCGGCCATATGGCGATGGAATACAAGTCGAAGATCCGCGCACTGCGTAAGATTCGTCCGAATCTCAGCATGTCTTCCGACTTTATCATCGGCTTCCCCGGTGAAACCAAGGAAGACTTCGAAGCGACCATGAACCTCATCAACGACATCGGCTTCGATATGAGCTTCAGCTTTATCTACAGCGCACGCCCGGGCACGCCTGCCGCGGACCTGCCGGACGATGTCAGCGAAGAAGAGAAGAAAGAACGTCTCTATATCCTTCAGGATCGCATCAACCAGATGGCACAACAGATCAGTCGCCAGATGTACGGCACCGAACAGCGTATCCTGGTTGAAGGCCCGTCGAAGAAAAACCCGATGGAACTGCGTGGCCGCACCGAAAACAACCGTGTGGTCAACTTCGAAGGCCCGCACTCGGTGATCGGCCAATTTGTCGATGTGCGTATTACCGAGGCGCTGCCTAATTCGCTGCGTGGTGAACTGCTCCGCACCGAAGCCGAAATGAACCTGCGTAAAGACGTCGCACCGTCCGCCATACTCAACAAGGCCCCGACACAGCCGGAAGCCGACGAGTTGGGCGTGACAACCTTTACGCCTTAACCTCGTAAGCGCCGGCATCGCCCGGCGCACAACAGGACGTTATTTTGAGCAACCAACTTAAAAACATCGAAATCTACCTGGAGCCCTCGGACAACAAGCGCCTCTCCTCCCTGTGCGGCCCCTTCGACGAAAACATCAAACAAATAGAACGTCGCCTGGGTGTCGAAATTGCGCACCGAGAAAACCTCTTCAAGGTGGCCGGCAAAACGGCGAACGCCATTGCGGCAGCCGATATTCTCAAAACCCTTTACGTTGAAACCCAGCCGGTACGCGGCCAGATCAAGGATATTGAGCCGGATCAGGTGCATTTGGCGGTAAGCGAAGCCAAATGCCTGGAACAGGACGAGCCGAATCTCTGGGGCAATGACGTCTTTATCAAAACCCGCCGCGGCGTTGTCAAACCACGCAACCCGAATCAAAGCCAGTATGTCGCCAATATTCTTAATCACGACATCTGTTTCGGCGTCGGTCCGGCCGGAACCGGGAAAACCTATTTGGCGGTCGCCGCTGCGGTAGACGCCCTGGAACGCCAGGAAATCCGCCGTATTTTGCTGACCCGCCCGGCGGTCGAGGCCGGTGAGAAGCTGGGCTTTCTGCCCGGCGATCTGACCCAGAAAATCGACCCCTACCTGCGCCCGCTGTATGACGCCCTGTTCGAAATGCTCGGCTTCGAGAAGGTGGAACGCCTGATAGAAAAGAACGTGATTGAGGTCGCCCCGCTCGCCTACATGCGTGGTCGCACCCTGAACGATGCCTTTATCATTCTCGATGAAAGCCAAAACACCACGGTGGAACAAATGAAAATGTTCCTGACCCGCATCGGCTTCAATTCAAAGGCGGTGATCACCGGCGATATCACTCAGGTGGATCTGCCGCGCGGCGCCCGCTCGGGCCTGCGTCATGCCATCGAGGTACTGGGCGACGTGAATGAAATCAGCTTTAACTTTTTCCAGTCCCAGGATGTCGTACGTCACCCGGTTGTCGCCCGCATCGTTGAGGCCTATGAAAAATTCGACGAAGCCGAGCGCAAAAACCGCGCCGAGAAACAACAACGCAAAGAGCAAACCCGTGACGACTGAACTCGACCTCCAAATCGCCTGTGAATTCGACGATCTGCCCTCGGAGCAGCAATTTCAACTGTGGGCGGATAAGGCCCTGAGCGGCTTTCGCGATGACGCCGAATTGACCATACGTATCGCCGATACGAACGAGAGCCAACAACTGAACCGTGAATATCGCGGCAAGGACAAACCCACCAATGTATTATCGTTTCCTTTCGAGGCGCCACCGGGTATTGAACTGCCTTTGGTGGGCGATCTGGTGATCTGCCCGGAGATCGTCGCCCGCGAGGCCATCGAACAGGAAAAGAGCTTTCACGACCATTTCGCCCACATGGTGGTACATGGTTGCTTGCATTTGCTCGGCTTTGACCATATAAAGGAAGACGAAGCCGAGGAGATGGAAAGTCTCGAAAAAAAATTACTGGCGGAACTGGGTATTCAAGACCCCTACCGCGACGATTTATAACTTTACGGAGCTAGTATAAGCAATGAGCGACGATAACTCGCAGAGTAGCCAGGGTTCTTCTGGTAAAACATGGTTGGGCCGCATTACCCAAATGTTTCAGGGGGAACCCCAAAATAAGGAAGAACTGGTTGAGGTCATCTTAGATGCGCAAGAACGCGACCTGATCGACCCGGAAACCAAAGAAATGATGGAAGGCGTACTCGGCGTCTCCGAACTCAAGGTGCGCGACATAATGATACCGCGCTCCCAAATGATCACCCTCGACATCGACGAGCCGCTCGACGAGCAGCTGCCGGTCATGGTTGAATCTTCCCACTCGCGCTTTCCCGTGATCTGCGAAGACAAAGATCATGTCGAAGGGATCCTGCTCGCCAAAGACCTGCTGCCGCTGATTTTGCACAAGGAAGGCGATCTGCCTGGCCTCGGTGAATATCTTCGTCCCGCCATGGTGGTGCCCGAAAGCAAACGGGTCGACACCCTGCTTAACGAATTCCGCCAGCAGCGCTATCACATGGCCATCGTCATCGATGAATACGGCGGCGTATCGGGTCTGGTGACCATTGAAGACATTCTCGAGCTTATCGTCGGCGAAATCGAAGACGAACACGACGACGAAGAACAACAGAGCTTTATCCGCCAGGTATCGAAACACACCTATACGGTACAGGCCCTGACGCCGCTGGAAGACTTTAACGCGTATTTCAAAACCGACTTTGATACGGACGAGGCCGATACCATCGGCGGCATCGTGCTGCATGCATTCGGCCATATGCCGGGACGCGGCGAAACCATCGAAGCCAACGGATTTCAGTTTAAGGTTACCAATGCCGACGCCCGTCGCATATCGCAACTGCAGGTGACCATTCCCAGAGCCACAAATGGCGACGACTACCTCGGCGCTTAATTTTCTGGTTGTGAAACTGACAAGCAAACTCAAGCCCTGGCTGGCCCTTGTGGCCGGCCTGGTGCTGCCGCTTGCCTACGCCCCTTTCGGTTACTGGCCGCTGACATTCGTGTCGTTTGCCACGCTGTTTTTTTGCCTGCAAGGTGAATCCTGGCGAGCCGCCGCCAAATACGGCTGGCTGTTTGGTTTAGGTTGGTTCGGTTTCGGCATCAGCTGGGTGCATGTCTCTATCGCCGATTTCGGTGGCCTGCCGCTGGCGGTATCCCTGTTATTGATGCTGTTGCTTTGCGGCTATCTGGCACTCTATCCCGCACTCGCTGCAAGCCTGGCGGCGCGCTTTTCCGCGCGCGGTCTTACCTGGTTTTCCCTGTTGTTACCGGCCTTTGCCATCAGCGAGTACCTGCGCGGAACCATACTCACCGGCTTTCCCTGGCTGAGTCCGGGCTACAGTCTGACCGATTCGCCGCTGTCAGTGCTTGCGCCCGTCATAGGCGAATTCGGTTTGACGCTCTTCGCGGTTGCCGCAGGCTTTGCACTTTTTCAGCTTGTTAACAGACAATGGATTCGTGCCATGGCTATTGTGCTGCCGCTCGGGGGACTGGTCGGCTGGGCGCAATCCGACACTCAGATTCAGTACAACGGCAAACAGATCAAGACCGCACTGGTCCAGGGCAATATTCAGCAACACCTGCGCTGGGCACCGGAAGAATTCTGGCCCACCATGTCAAAGTACCAGGATCTGACGCGGCAAAACTGGGACGCGGATCTGATCGTCTGGCCCGAGGCTGCTATTCCTGAAATCGAAGCCAATGCGGAATATTTTCTCGAAAGCCTCGACAAGGCCGCGACGCTCAATCACAGCGCCCTGATCACCGGTATCGTCGATTACCAGTTCGATACCAAGGCGATATATAACACGGTGCTGGCGCTCGGCAACAAAGAGGTCGATTCCACAAGCGGCCAGTATTATTACCAACACATCAATCGCTATAAAAAGCACCAGCTGTTGCCCATTGGCGAATTCGTGCCGTTCGAACAATGGCTGAGGCCCATCGCCCCTTTGTTTGATCTGCCCATGTCGTCATTCAGTCGCGGCGATCGCGTGCAACCTAATCTGCGTGCCAACGGCCTCAATATATTGCCGGCCATTTGCTATGAAATCGCCTTTTCCGACCTGGTGCGCAGCAATTACCGCAGCGAATCGGACATATTGTTTACCGTCAGCAACGACGCCTGGTTCGGCAATTCCATCGGTCCTCTGCAACACATGCAAATAGCCCGCATGCGCGCCCTAGAGCTCGGCAGACCGCTGATCCGGGTAACCAACAACGGCGTAACCGGGGTCTTCGACCCCCTATCGGGTGAGCGCGAAACCTTGCCACAGTTCGAAACCGCGGTATTGCGCGCCGACGTCAAGCTGATATCGGGCGACACCCCGTTTGCCCGTTACGGCAACGCGCCGGCCTGGTGGCTGGTGAGCATCTTGCTACTAAGCGCCTTCGCTGCCAGTGTGCTGAATCGCAGCGCCCAGCACGATGTAAACAAACTCGACAGTTAACCCTGTTCTCCTATTGATTTAAAAATCCCGCCCGAAGCCTCTCATGTTTCAACGTCACTCTAAGCGCTGCACTCTATCACTCTGAATTTAAACAACATTTAATAATCTCTATGGCGGAACACCCACCGAAACGGCTGAAGCATTGACGGAATTTTTAACAGTTCCCGTTATCTGCCCAACCAAATAAACTAAGTGTTTCAGATGATTACATCAACGGCATGGTTAATGCTTTTTCCTTATCGACAATTATGTCATTAGGAGCTTAACCATGAACATTAAATGCGGTTTAATCGCTGCTGCTTTCGCGGTTGGAGCTAGTTTCTCATCTAGCGCTGTAACGATTGACCTCACGGTCGACGACAGCGGCACAGCCAACGGTGGCTTATTTGTATTTGGCCAGGAACAACCGACAGGAACAGGTGTGTTTGAACCCTTCGTGCGGATACAGCATGAAGGAGCCAGCGGGCCGGAAGAAGGTTATAACACGACCCGTGAGTTCAACGATTATGTGATGGACCAACTGCATAGTGTATGGACCCACGACCTGCTCTTCGGTGATTTACTTGCCGTCGACGGATATTACGAGTTTCACCTCGATCTGTCCGAACCCCTGGGTGGAGGTAAAAACCTTATCTCTTTGGATAATGTCCAAATTTACCAGGCTTCCACCGGCGGACAGAACACGGCCAATCTATCTGAATTAGGTACATTGCTGTGGAACATGGACGTGGGTGCCGACGGAGACAGCACTGTGTTACTAGATGCCGGGCGTGAAAAACCCGGACAAGGGCTCAGCGATATGGTCCTGTATCTGCCCGAAAGCTATTTCGCAGGGCTTTCAGCGGGAGACTATATAGTATTTTACTCTCACCTGGGTGGACTGGTTAACTATGAAGCGGAAGGTACTTTCGAAGAATGGGCGACCATTACCGGACAAGGTACGGTGCCGGAACCTCTCAGCGTACTTCTGCTGGGCGTTGGATTACTTGGCTTCAGTGTCAGACGTAAGGTGTTTTAATATACCTTTTAGCCTCAACACCAGCCCGCCGAATCTCGGCGGGCTATTTATGTCGGCACAGCCAGACATCACCCCCTCGCGGGATTGGCAAGAGTGTTGATTCTCTTTACAACTTTATTCGTAATATCCGACGATATCTGCCGAATTATTTTACACTCTCAGCAACTACAAATATAAATTCACAGATTTTTCAAATAAATAAAACATGGTGCAATTAATGCTTTTTCATTAGTGACAATTATGTCATCAGGAGCCTAACCATGAATATCAAACGCTTTATTTCGACCTTATTGGTAGTGATAGGCTTGGGCTTTTCCGCAGGAAGCAGCGCCATCACCATGGCAGATGTGGGTGGTATCGATCCTTTCATTGATAGTACTACCTTACCTAACAGTGGTGATGCGACAGAAGAAGCCTGGGTTGAATCAGTGCTCGGGTTCGATGTCACCATGAGTAGCAAATACGACTCTGACGGCAGCGACTGGATGTTAGTCGACGGTTATGACGACGTATATGCCCTTATGATGGAAACAAACCCAGCCTATTTTCTTATCAAAATCGGAACCGGCGGCACAAATCTGGATTCCCATTACCTGTTCCAAAACATCTTTGAACTGGCATGGGCTGTCGTCGATTTTTCATCAGCGGGTATCGACTTTACGATACAGAACATCGGTATCGATCGAATGAGCCATGTTGACGAATTCAACGGCTCAGATATTCCAGAGCCGCTCAGTATCCTGCTCTTGGGTCTCGGTTTACTGGGTTACAACCACAGACGCAAAGTGTTTTAAAGCACATACAAGTAAACCTCAAAAAAGCCCGCTATTGCATCGCGGGCTTTTTCCTTTCGGGGCAAAGACTCAGAACGTGAGCAGTTTTTCCAGGACCCCTCGCAAACACCGCACACGTCTGCGCGTAGTTAGGCTAATTCGACGCCATATGACGAAATATTTAACACTTACGACTACCATAAAAATAAAATTACATATTTTTCATGCAGATAAATTTTGGCGCGGTTACTGCTTAGCCTTTCCCCACTGAAATAATTAGCCTAAATAAGATCCATAATTATGTACAAGAACTATGTTTTCTCAGTAACAATGCTGCTACTCAGCTCACTATATTCAGCCAACAGTCTGGCCGTCACAATCGCTGATGTCGGTGGAGTTGATTCTTTTTTGGCAAGCGCAAACCTTGCAAGCAGCGGCGACCAGGCCGAGGAAGACTGGGTCGAATCCGTGCTTGGCTTTGATGTGGATTTAAGCGACAAGTACGGTTCAGGCGGCGACGACTGGATGCTGGTCGACGGTTACGATGATGTCTATGCGTTGATGACACAAACCAGCCCGGCTTACTTTCTCATTAAACTCGGGGTGGGCAATACGGGCACGTCTCATTACCTGTTTCAGAATATGTTCGAACTGGCATGGGCGGTAATCGATCTATCGGACGCAGGTATCGATGTGAGCGTCAGGAGTGTCGGCATTAACAAAATGAGTCATGTTGACGAGTTTAACGGAAACACGTCTATTCCCGAACCTGTCAGCCTTTTACTGCTTGGTTTAGGATTGCTCGGCTTGGGCGCCAGGCGCAAGCGGCTTTAAATAAACCGTTAAGTTCACCAACAAAGATCAGCCCGCCGATAAACGGCGGGCCTGTCATTTCCCTTATTCGTCGCCGTTGACGATATCGGCCATTTCCTTCAGCCTGGCAAGTGCTAATCCGTTAATGCTGTCGGCCGGATAACCCTGTTCACTCAATATTCCGGCGGGTTTACCCATCAAAATCTCCAGCGCCTGATCGACGGTCTCAACGCAATAAATATGGAAACGACCATTGGATATCGCTTCAATCACTTCTTCATCAAGCACCAGATTAACCCGGTTGGAAGTCGGGATGATGACCCCCTGCTCGCCGTTGAGGCCGCGCATTTTACAGAGCTTGAAAAAACCTTC
This sequence comes from Pseudoalteromonas sp., assembly GCA_050288805.1. Taxonomy (GTDB): domain Bacteria; phylum Pseudomonadota; class Gammaproteobacteria; order Enterobacterales; family Alteromonadaceae; genus Pseudoalteromonas. The sequence continues at coordinate 14,717 of JBNKEN010000309.1, read as the reverse complement.
GATCTTTTCATTCACGCCGCCGATGGCCTGCACCTCACCCCGCTGGTTAATGGAGCCGGTGAGCGCCAGGCTCTGTTTGATGTTAACGCCGGTGATGGCAGAAATAAGACCGCACAATTCGGCAAGCGACGCACTGTCGCCGTCGATATAACCGTAGCTCTGCTCGATGGCGATATTGGCGCTCAAAGTCAGGGCAAAGCTTTGCGCATACTTGTTGCCGAGATAGCCGGTCAACAGCATCACCCCCTTAGAGTGAATAGCCTTGCCGAGTTCTGCCTCGCGTTCGATGTCCAGTACGCCGTCGGTACCCGCGTACACGGTCGCCGTAATACGGGCCGGCGTTCCGAAAGAGGTATCCCCGATGTGCAACACGGTCAACCCGTTGACCACGCCCACCGCTTCGCCTTCGGTTGCGATCAGGGTATGACCTTCGCGAATATCGCTCAGCATGTTTTCGCTGATCTGGCCCGTACGGTACTGTTTACCCTTCAGTGCCTCTGCAATGTGGTGCGCTTCTATCAGCCCTTTGGCATCCTGTTTTGCGTAGAAACTGGCCTCGGCCACCAGCTCAAGCACGTCAGCAAAGCGCGCGGAGAGCTTGTTGTGATGTTCCGCTTGGCGGTAACTGAATTTAAGCAGACGCACCATAGACTCGGCACTGACATCCATTTTCAGGGTCTGCTTACAATAATTGGCTACCTTGGTAATGAACTGGTACTGGAACTTGTCGCTGCTAGGAATAAAGTAATCGAAGTCGGCCAGTACCCTGAAATGCTCACCAAATTCGTCATCCACTTCCTGAATGGCATAATAAAGCTCACGCGACCCCAATAAGATGATTTTCACATCGAGCGGGATCAACTGCGGGCTCAGGGTGAAGCTGCTGCCCACCGAGCTGTCCTGATAGGGTAAATCGTTCTTTATCTGGTGTGTTTTGAGCGACAATTTCAAGCCGTCCCACACCTGGGCGTTGGCCAGCATTTTTTCAGCGTCCATGATCAGGTAGCCGCCGTTGGCCCGGTGCAGCGCCCCTGGCTGGATGGAGCGGTAACTGGTGATAAGCGATCCTTGAGACGTGGCGTATTCGATCTTACCGAATATGTTGCCGAAGGTCGGATTCGGCTCGTAAACCACAGGCGCCGCATCGCCTTCCTTATACTGCACCAGCAAATTGGGGGCAAAAAAATCCGTCAGCATGGCCTTCTTGTCCAGCTCTTCCTTGCTCTCCTCGTTGCTGTCGTCGTCCAGCCAGTCGAGCACGGCTTCAATCAGCTCTTCGCGTAAATCCTTGAGGTAACGCAACACGCCGATATGACTTGCATACTTGTGCTCAAGGGCCTTAAGCAGCGGCTTGATGGCCTGTTCTGCCGTTGATTTTTTCAGTTCACGCAACGCCTCAGACGACTCTCTCTTCCAGCGCGGCAGCTCGATCAGGGCATCGATCAACGCCTCTTCCAGCTTTTCTATCACTTCATAAAAGCGTTGCTTGGTGTCTTCATCCAAGAGTGCAAACTCGTCATCATCCAGCTGTTTGCCGTCGATAACCGGAGCAAATCCGACAATTCCCTTTTCTTCGATGAGTTCCACGTTATTTTCCACCGCAGCGACCTCAACCGCAGTCAAGGCATCGTCGTATTTGTCGTCGAATTCCGCGTCGATGGCCTTTTTCTTACGCTGGTAGGCCGGGTTATCGAACGCCGCCGGAAACGTGTCGAGAATTTCGTCGATCAGCGAATCGATGTCGTCACGCAGCACCTTGCTTTCACCCGCCTGCATAAACAGCGCGATGGGTTCGCGATGATCGTCATAATTGTTGACGTACAGCCACTCATAGGGTGTCGGCTTTTGTTTCGCATACTCGGTCAGCTTATTCTGGACCAGGGTGAAACGCCCCAGCGCCGGTTCGCCCATCACATAGGTATTGTAACCGGGCAAGTCCATACCCAGGGCAAAATCGAGCGCGCTTTGTGCCCTCTGCTGACCGATAAAATGCAGCTCATCGGGATACGGATTGGCCAGGCAATTGGTCACGTAGTTCAGGGAAATTGCCGGCGCAAGTTCGTCTGTAGCTAGCGGGTGGATTTTATTTGTCATTGTTTTACTTCTTTCAGGCTCCGCGGCAAAAGCTACCGGGAGCATAGGTTAGGGCTGCAACGCTTTTCGGCTAAACAGGATGCCGTCACACTCGGGACAGGCGGTGATCTGCGTCGCATGATATATGTCTCTGCTATGTCCGCAATTTTTACACACTAAGGTGCCCATGGCTATCCATTCTCCCTCGTGATATTGCCCGTTGTGTTTAAAATCCTGCACCAGGGCCTGCCATTCCAGCTGAGATTTATCCTCCATTTGCGCGAGTTCATACCAAAGAGCCTCTTTCAGTTCTTCCCAGGCCACGTCGCCGTATTGCTCCCTGTTTTCCATAAAGTGGGCGAGATCACGCTTGAGGTATTCCTTGTACTCACGATATTTTTCCTGCCCCAGCTCCTTGGCGCTTTGCTCGGCTTCCAAAAACCGCGCAACCAGATCTTTCACTTCATGCTCTTTCACGTCCTTTAGCCATGCAGCTAGCTTATCAAGCCATGCCTTGTAATCAGCCATTATGTTGTCTCCGTTGTAAATTAAGCGCCTGACATGAGTATAGTGCATTCTGACCGATACGAGGTGCCAATATTGAATAAAAAACATCCACTTAGCCTTACATCTTTGAATGCCGGGAAAATTACACCCGAACCGTTAAACGGTCTCCTGAAGGCGACTTTAACGCTGTGAATGACGGTCAATTTGGGGTATGCTAACGGCAATTTTTTCAATTTTTTGCAACTACGCCGGAATACTCAATGCAAGAGCAATATTATCCGCAGGACATAGAGTCAAACATCCAGAAATACTGGGAAGAAAATCAATCGTTTAAAGTAACCGAAGACGAAAACAAAGAGAAATTCTACTGTCTTTCCATGTTCCCGTACCCGAGTGGTCGCCTGCATATGGGCCACGTACGCAACTACACCATCGGCGATGTGGTATCGCGCTTCCAGCGTCTGCAGGGGAAAAACGTCATGCAGCCCATGGGTTGGGATGCCTTCGGTCTTCCGGCAGAAAACGCAGCGATCAAAAATAATACGGCTCCTGCCAAGTGGACCTACGAAAACATCGATTACATGCGCAACCAGCTGAAACAGTTAGGCTTCGGCTACGACTGGGATCGTGAAATCGCCACCTGCCACCCGGAGTATTACAAATGGGAACAGTGGTTTTTCACCAAACTGTACGAAAAGGGCCTGGTTTACAAAAAAATGTCGACCGTAAACTGGGACCCGGTCGACCAAACCGTACTGGCCAACGAACAGGTTATCGACGGCCGCGGCTGGCGCTCGGGCGCACTGGTTGAGCAAAAAGAAATTCCGCAGTGGTTCATCAAAATCACCGACTACGCTCAGGAACTGTTGGACGATCTCGACAAACTGGAGCATTGGCCGGAGCAGGTTAAAACCATGCAGCGCAACTGGATTGGTCGTTCCGAAGGCCTTGAAATAGATTTCAAACGCGCCGACAAGGACCAACACTTCACCGTGTACACCACCCGTCCGGATACCTTCATGGGAGTTACCTATGTTGCCGTCGCCGCCGCTCATCCGATTGCCGCGGAAGCCGCGCAAAACAATGCCGACATTGCAGCCTTTGTGGAATCCTGCAAAAACACCAAGGTGGCCGAAGCCGACATGGCGACCATGGAGAAAAAAGGCATGGCGACCGGTTTTTACGCCATCCACCCGCTGACGGGCAAGGAAGTTCCAATCTGGATAGCCAACTTCGTACTGATGGACTACGGTTCAGGCGCCGTGATGGCGGTGCCCGGTCACGACCAGCGCGACTATGAATTCGCCACGGCCTACGGCCTGGAAATCAAGCAGGTTATCGCACCGGCTGCCGGCAGCGATCTGGTTGCTGATCTTGACAAAGAAGCGTTCACCGAAAAAGGCATCCTGATCAACTCGGGTGAATTCGACGGCCTCGAATTTAGCGCCGCTTTCAATGCCATGGCCGACAAACTGGAAGGCATGCAGGTGGGCAAGCGTAAGGTCAACTTCCGCCTGCGCGACTGGGGCGTGAGCCGTCAGCGCTACTGGGGTTCGCCGATCCCTATGCTGAACCGCGAAGACGGCAGCGAGCTGGCCGCTCCAGCAGAAATGCTGCCGGTTCGTCTGCCGGAAGACGTGGTTATGAACGGCGTAACCTCGCCTATCAAGGCCGATCCCGAATGGGCCAAGGCTACCCTGAACGGCGAAACCGTATTCCACGAAACCGATACCTTCGACACCTTTATGGAATCGTCATGGTATTACGCTCGTTACTGCAGCCCGCGCTACGACGAGGGCATGCTGGAGCCGGGCGCGGCCAACTACTGGCTGCCGGTTAACCAGTATATCGGCGGTATCGAACACGCCATTTTGCACCTGCTGTATGCGCGTTTCTTCCATAAGCTGCTGCGCGATTTCGGCCTGGTCAACTCTGACGAGCCGTTCGAGCGCCTGCTGTGCCAAGGCATGGTGCTGGCCGACACTTACTTCCGTAAGGATGAAAAAGGCGGTGACGTGTGGATTTCACCGAGCGACGTCGAAACCGAGAAAGACGACAAGGGCCGCATTATTCGCGCCTGGCATAAGGACGACGGTCAACCGGTCGAATCTGCCGGCATGAGCAAGATGTCGAAGTCGAAAAACAACGGGATCGACCCGCAACAGGTTATCGAACAATACGGCGCCGACACGGTACGTCTGTTTATGATGTTCACCGCGCCACCGGAGCAAACCCTGGAATGGTCGGATTCGGGTGTTGAAGGGGCCCATCGTTTCATCAAACGCGTGTGGAAATACGCCTACGACGTGAAACAGGCCGGTGAAAAGCCGTTGGATGTGGCCGCCCTCAATAACGAGCAAAAGGCCCTGCGCCGCGAGCTGCACAAAACCATCGCCAAGGTCAGCGACGACCTTGAACGTCGCCAGACCTTCAACACCGCCATCGCGGCCGTGATGGAACTGTCGAACAAACTGATCAAGGCGCCGCTTGAAAACGATGCGGATATCGCCCTCGCCAACGAAGCCCTGGAAGCCATGCTGATCATGTTGGCGCCTATCACCCCGCACGTCAGTCACCAGTTGTGGCAAGAGCTGGGTAAGCAAGGCGACATTCTGGATGCAAACTGGCCGGTTGCCGACCAAAGCGCCATGATCGAAAGCGAAAAACTGGTTGTGGTACAGGTGAACGGCAAGGTACGTGCCAAGGTCACCGTCCCCGCCGATGCGGATCAACAAGCCGTCGAACAAGCCGCGTTTGCAGAGCCTAACGTGACCAAGTTCACCGATGGATTCACCATTCGCAAGGTGATCTACATCCAAGGTAAAGTCCTCAATGTGGTGGCCAACTAAGATGGCGCCAAGCCTTCGCTTTATTACCGCGCCGGTGCTTGCACTGGCGCTGGTGATGCTTGGCGGCTGCGGCTTTCATCTCAAGAAAGCCGCGGATCTTCCCGTCGAAATGACCAATATGCAGCTGATCGCCAGCGACAGTAAGTCGGAACTGGCGACCCTGTTGAGTCGGGAACTGACTCGCAGCAAGGTGCAACTGGTCGAGCGCCCCAACGCGCGCACCGTGCGGTTGAAGCTGTTCAAGGATACCCTTGAGCGCCGTACCCTGTCGCTGTTCAAAAACGGTCAGGTCGCGGAGTACGAACTCGCCTACGGCGTCAGCTACGAGGTGATCCGTCCCGGCAGCGAGGCGGTGAAAAAGCGCTTCGAGCTTTATCGCAACTATCAGGACGACCCGGACAATGCCCTGGCCAAGGCCAAGGAATTGGATCTGATCCTCTCGGAAATGCGTCAGCAAGCCAGCCGCCGCATTCTCAGGGAACTGGCGCAGCTCTGATGCGTTGCTATGCCAACCAACTCAGCGGACAACTGAAACAGGGCCTGGCGCCCTTCTATCTGGTGCTGGGCGACGAGCCGTTTCAGGTCGACGACTGCGTTCGCCAGATCCAACACGCCGCCCGTTCACAGGGCTTCGACGAGGTGATTCGCTTCGCTCTCAGCCCCCAGTTCGACTGGCAGGAAGTGCTGCATCAATATCACAGCATGTCGCTTTTCAGCGCCCGCACCCTGCTGGAAATCGACTTCAACGGACAAAAGGCGGGGCAAAGCGGCGCCAAGGCGCTGCAATCGCTGGCCGAATCCCTGAATCCCGACGTGCTGCTGATCATCCGCGGCTTGAAAGCAAGCCAGGAAACCCAACGCAGCGCCTGGTTCAAGGCCCTCGACAAACAGGGCATCTTCATCCCCTGTTACCCGCTGACAGGTCAACACCTCGCCCGCTGGCTGGACCAGCAATGCGCCAAGTTGACTCTGACCCTGACGGGAGAAGCCAAAACCCGCCTGCTTCAGGCCACCGAAGGCAATCTGCTGGCAACCTTCCAGGAACTTGAAAAGCTGTCTCTGCTGCACGGCACAAGGCCTGTGGACGAACAGAGCGTCCTCGCCGGATTATTGAACCAAAGCAAGTTCGATATTTTCGATCTCAGCGATGCCCTGCTCAAGGGCCATGCCGAGCAGGCACTGCGGGTTCTGACACGACTCAGCCAGGACAACACCGAGGTCACCGCAATCCTTTGGGCCGTCAATAAGGAGGTCCAGATCTTGCTCGCCCTGTTCCAGGCGCAAAGCGAAGGGTTATCCCCGGCCGACGCATTTAAACAGCAAGGGGTGTGGAAAAACCAGCAACCCTTGGCGCAGCAGGCGTTAAACCGCTTGAACATGGGCGCGTTAAAGAAACTGCTGATCCAGCTTGCGCAATTTGATGTCGAATACAAACGCGGCAACCTGGTTGCGCCTTATCAGGCATTGGCGCAAATCATGCTCGGGTTTTGTCGTCCGCTCGACCTTCCCCTGCCCTGCTATCCCGACGCGGGGTAACGCCATGCTAGCGATTTTCGGCGGCACCTTTGATCCCATTCACAACGGGCATCTCAACATGGCGCACCACGCCTGCGACGAGCTGAACCTGGACACCCTGTACTTTATGCCCTGCGCCCAACCGGCACACAAGGCAACTCCCGGCGTCACCGCAGAAGACAGACTGGCCATGTTGCAGCTGGCCATTGCCGACGATACGCGTTATGCCCTGGATGACAGGGAGCTCAAACGCACCGGCCCGTCCTATTCGGTACTGAGTCTGCGTGAACTCAGGCTGGAACACCCGAATGAACCCCTTGCCTTTCTTATCGGCATGGATTCGTTCAACGGCCTGCACACCTGGTACCACTGGCAGGAAATCGTGAAACTTTGCCATATTCTGGTTTATCGCCGCCCGGGGGAAGTCTTTAGTCCTCCAGAGGAGTTGACCGAGTATGTTACGAATGCCCGTGTCGACACTCCTGAGGAGCTCACCGAAGCGACCGGCGGCAAGCTTTATCTGCTGAGCGGGCCTGAACTGTCGGCATCCTCAACCGAGGTGCGCGAACAGCTGCAAAGACACAGGGGCAAACCCGATTACGTGCCGGAAAAGGTGTTCGGTTATATTGAAATGCATCGGCTGTATCACCGCTGAAAGCGTGTTACACTAAAAAATGATGAATCGCCTGCTAACGAACGGCGATTGGAAACACTTAGAGGTATATTTTGCAATCCGATCAACTGCTTGATTTTGTAGTCGATAAAATTGATGACATGAAGGGACGCGATATCATCCGCTTGGATGTAAGAGAAACGTCCAGCATCACAGATTACATGGTGGTGTGCTCCGGCAACTCAAAACGCCACGTTCAATCCATTGCCGCCCACGTAGAAAAAGAAGCCAAGGCCAAAGGTTTGGATGTACTGGGTCATGAAGGCCAGGATGTCGGTGAGTGGGTTCTGGTGGATCTCGGCGACGTGATCCTGCACGTGATGCAGGACCAGACCCGTGATTTCTATCAACTCGAAAAACTCTGGGGCTAAGGCTTGAAGATTCAATTGATTGCGGTCGGTACTAAGATGCCGGGCTGGGTCGAAACGGGATTTTCCGAGTACCAACGCCGTTTTCCCAAAGACATGTCCCTTGAACTTATCGAGATCCCGGCTGGCAAGCGCGGCAAAAACGCCGACATCAAGCGCATTTTGCAACAGGAAGGCGAGCGCACCCTGGCAGCCATTCCCAAGGGCAACCGTATAGTGACCCTGGAAGTCACCGGCAAGGCGATGGACACCCACGAGCTTGCGAAAACCATGGAGAAATGGCAGCTCGACGGGCGCGATGTCAGTTTGCTGATCGGCGGCCCCGAAGGCCTGGCGCCCGAGTGTATCGCAGCCTCCGAGCAAAAATGGTCGCTCTCCAACCTGACCCTGCCGCACCCGCTGGTGCGCATTATCGTTGCCGAAAGCCTGTACCGCGGCTGGAGCCTCAACAACAACCATCCGTATCACAGAGAGTAGTAGCCGCCAGATGCGTAAGAAAAGGACTCCGATTCGCGACCATTCTGCTGAAGCAAACCTGTTTGCCCGTCGAGCCTTTGTGGCGTTTGTGTTTGTGCTGCTGTTGCTGGCGCTGCTGGCCAGCAATCTCTACAACCTGCAGGTCCTTTCTTACAAAAGTTATCAAACCCGTTCCAACGAAAACCGCATCAAGCTCATTCCGATAGCGCCGAACCGAGGCCTGATCTTCGATCGCAACGGCGAACTGCTGGCGGAAAACAAACCCGTCTATACCCTCGAGGTGGTACCCGAAGAGGTCGACGATCTCGACGCGTCGCTGGAACGCCTGAGCCAACTGCTGGCGATCAGCGAGCAGGAAAAAGAAGAATTTCTCGACGATATCAAGCACAACCGGCGCTTCAAAAGCCAGATACTGAAATCGCGCCTGAGCGAAGAGGAAGTCGCGCGTTTTTCGGTTAAACAGCACACCTTTCCCGGTTTCAGCGTTGAGGCCCGCCTTTCCCGCTACTACCCCTACGGCGATACCCTGACCCATGCCCTCGGTTATGTCGCCAAGCTCAATAAAAAAGAGCTGAGTCAGCTGGAAATCGAGGGCAAAAGCACCAACTACCGGGCGACCCATGATATCGGCAAGCTGGGCATAGAAAAGTTCTATGAAGACCGCCTGCACGGCACGGTCGGTTCCCAGGAAGTGGAAATCAATAACCGCGGTCGGGTGATCCGCAGTTTAAGCGAGACCCCGCCGGTGCCCGGCGAGGATCTGGTATTGACCCTCGACATAGGACTGCAGCAAATCGCCCAGCACGCCCTGAAGGATAAGCGCGGCGCGGTGGTTGTGCTGGACGCCAAAGACGGCGGCATTCTCGCGCTCTACTCCAACCCCAGTTACGATCCCAACCTGTTCGTACACGGCATCAGCGGTGCCGAATACAAGGAACTGCTGAATCCGGACCGCCCGCTTATCAACCGCACTACCCAGGGCCGCTATGCACCCGCATCCACCGTGAAGCCATTGATGGCTATTCTCGGGCTGGAAGAAAAACTGGTTACCGAACAAACCACCATCTGGGATCCGGGCTTTTTCCAAATCCCCAATGTGGACCACAAATGGCGGGACTGGAAACGTTGGGGCCATGGCCACGTAGACGTGTATAAGGCGATAGAGGAATCCTGCGATACCTATTTTTACGATATCGCCTATCGTCTCGGCATAACGAAAATCAGTAACTTCATGGCGCAATTCGGCTACGGCGACCTGTCCGGCATCGACATCGATGAAGAAAGCGCCGCCATCTTGCCCTCGCAAGAATGGAAACGGGAGCGCTTTAAGGAATCCTGGTGGCGCGGCGACACCATTTCGGTCGGCATCGGCCAGGGCTATTGGACCGCCACCCCCATCCAGATCGCCAATGCGCTGAACATTCTTGTCAACAAGGGGGTGCATCGTCCGCCGCATCTGGTACAGGTGGTGCGCCGCGGCGACGAAATAGACCCGGTGGAATACCATGAAAAGCCGCCGGTTGAACTGAGTGATCCCCACTATTGGGAAATCGCCCTGGATGCCATGCACAACACGGTACAGAAGACGACCGGCACGGCGCATAAGGCATTTATCGGCACCACCTACGATGCGGCGGGTAAAACCGGCACCGCGCAGGTGGTGAGTATCGCCCAGGGAGAAAAGTACGACGCGAAAAAGCTCTCGGAGCGCCAGCGCGACAACGCCATTTATACCGGTTTCGCCCCGTTTGACGATCCCCGCATCGTGGTTGCCCTGGTGGTGGAGAATACCGGCGGCGGCAGCTCGGTGGCCGCACCCATAGCCCGCCAGCTAATGGACTATTATTTCTCAGCCTATCCCATAGAGACGTCCGCGCCATGACCCAGCTTCACTCGAAACGCTCAATCTGGCAACGGATCCATCTGGATCCGCCGCTGCTGCTGGCCCTGTTGCTGTTACAGGGCGCCAGTCTGTTTATCGTTTACAGCGCCAGCGGCCAGGATTGGAACATGATGGCGCGACATATGACGCGCATGTCGGGCGCCCTGTTGACCATGTTCGCGCTGGCGCAGGTATCCCCGACGACCCTGAAACGGGTGGTGATCCCCGCCTACTGCATCGGCCTGCTGATGTTGGTTGGCGTGTTGTTGTTCGGTGTCAGCAGTAAGGGCGCTCAGCGCTGGCTGAACCTCGGGGTGACCCGCTTCCAACCCTCGGAGCTGATGAAACTGGCGGTGCCCATGATGGTTGCCTGGTACATCGGGCGCCAGCATCTGCCTCCGCGCACCCTGCATCTTTTGGCCGGATTCGCCATTGTGATGGTGCCTACTATCCTTATCAAGCAACAACCGGATCTCGGTACGTCGATATTGATAGCCAGTTCGGGTATTTTCGTGTTGTTTCTCGCCGGCCTCAGCTGGCGACTGATCCTGACCCTCGCGGCATTGGCCGCCCCGGCGGGCTGGCTGCTGTGGCACTACGGCATGCATGAATACCAAAAGCAGCGGGTACTGACGTTTTTGAACCCGGAAAGCGATCCGCTCGGCTCCGGCTACCATATTATCCAATCGAAAATCGCCATCGGTTCCGGCGGAGTCGAGGGTAAGGGCTGGCTTCACGGCACCCAGTCACAGCTCGAGTTCCTGCCCGAGCGCCACACCGATTTTATCTTTTCCGTGTTAAGCGAGGAATTCGGCCTTACCGGAGTCGCCGTCCTGCTCGCGGTTTATCTGTTCGTCATCGCCCGCGGCCTCTATATCGCCGTCAGCGCCCAGGATGCCTTCGGCAAACTGCTGGCCGGCGCCCTGACCCTGACCTTTTTCGTCTACGTGTTCGTCAACATCGGCATGGTGTCGGGACTGCTTCCCGTGGTCGGCGTGCCCTTGCCGCTGATAAGCTACGGCGGCACCTCTATGGTGACACTGATGGCCGGGTTTGGCATTATAATGTCCATCGCCACCGAAAAACGTATGTTGATAAAATAATGACTTTATTCGGATATCGCCCTTTTTTTGTCTTAACCGTCTTACTGCTCACGGCCTGTAGCTCGGGCCGTTACGAGATTCGTCACGACGCAGCCCCCCTTCGCGCGCCCACCCAGCTTGAAATGCAGGACGCCGAGGTCGCCAACGAACCGAAAAGCGCCGCTGCAGGACGCCCCTACACGGTACGCGGTCAAACCTACACCCCGATGCTGAGTGAAAAAGGCTATCAGGCCGAAGGCGTTGCCTCCTGGTACGGCCGCAAGTTTCACGGCTATCACACCTCGAACGGTGAGGTATTCGACATGTTCTCCATGACCGCCGCCCATAAAACCCTGCCGCTGCCGAGCTTTGTCAGGGTCACCAATCTGGAGAACGGTAAAAGCGTGGTGGTACGGGTGAACGATCGCGGTCCGTTTCACGACGATCGCCTGATCGACCTGTCCTATGCCGCCGCCTACAAGCTCGGCTATTACCACAAGGGTACAGCGCAAGTTAAGCTCGAGGCTATTACCCTTGACGACGCTGCGCTGCCGAGCAGCTATATTCAGGTCGCCGCCGCCGGAAACCTGGACAATATTCGGGCGCTTGGCGAAGAATTGAAGCAAAAATACCAGCTTGGTTTTCTGATCAACGAAGAAAATGGAATTTTTCGCCTTCGTCTTGGTCCTATAGAAAATGCCGAACAGGCCCAGGGTCTGTTGGCGCAGTTAAAAAAGGACCAATTTCAGCGGGCTTTCTTGCTTTATAGTAACGATGCCCTTTAAGATATCGGGGTTCACGCGAATTTCGTCTTGAAATCAATTAAATTTAATAATCAACGAGTCTAATGAAATCTATCAACCTATCTTTACTCAAGGGTTTGTGCGGTGTGCTTTTTGCCGGTACGGTGTTTGGCGCCAGCGCACAAATTCTGCCACCCCCTCCCCAAGTCAACGCAAAGGGCTATTTCCTGGTCGACTTCACCACGGGTAAGGTGATCGCCGAAGGCGCCGCCGACGAGAAAATGGCACCGGCCAGCCTGACCAAGATGATGACCAGCTACGTTATCGGCACCGAAATCAAGACCGGCAATATTTCCCCCGACGATATGGTGACCGTCAGCGAGCGCGCTTGGGCGAAAAATTTCCCCGAATCGTCGAAAATGTTTATCGAGGTGGGCAAACAGGTTCGCGTTGAGGATCTCAACCGCGGCATCATCATTCAGTCGGGCAACGATGCCTGCGTCGCCATGGCCGAGCACATCGCCGGCAGCGAATCCGCCTTCGCCGATCTGATGAACGCCCATGCCGCGAAGCTCGGCATGAACAACACCCATTTTATCAATTCACACGGCCTCGACACCGACGAACACTTTACTACCCCGCGTGATATGGCGACCCTGGGCGCCGCCCTTATTCGCGACGTGCCGGAAGAATACAAGCTGTACGCAGAAAAATCGTTCACCTACAACGGCATCAAGCAGTTCAACCGCAACTCCCTGTTATGGGATCAAAGCCTGGATGTCGACGGTATCAAGACCGGACACACCAGCGAAGCGGGCTACAGCCTGGTTTCCTCAGCCACCAAGGGCGACATGCGCCTTATCGCCGTGGTAATGGGCACCAGCAGCGAACGGGCGCGTAAGGTCGAAAGCAAAAAACTGCTGAACTACGGTTTCCGTTTCTATGAAACCATTACGCCTTACAAGGCCGGCGACAGCTTCGCCAGCCAGCGCGTATGGATGGGCAACAAGGAAGAAGTAAAACTTGGTATCCTTGAGGACACGCCGATCACCATTCCACGCGGCCAGCAAAAAAACCTGAACGCCAACTTCACGCTGGATACAACATTGAAGGCGCCGCTTGCCAAGGGCACCAAGGTCGGCACCCTGTTCCTGCAACTGGAAGGCGAAGACATCGCCCAGTACCCCCTGGTTACCTTGGAAGAGGTGCAGGAAGGCAGTTTCTTCAGCAAAATTTACGATTACCTGAGATTACAAATTCAGCAGTAACAGCAAGTTAAAAGAAGTTTAGAAAACGCCCTGCAACTGCGGGCGTTTTTTTTTGTCTGAAAAATGGTAGAATGCGCGCCCGGTACGGGTTAACGACTCTCCGTACCGCCGTGGTTTTCGGGTACAGGCATATCGCCTTCCCCTATTCACTATGAGGATATTTCGTTGTGGTAACACCGGTCAAAAACACCAAGTTTGATGAATACCTGGAATTTCCCTGCCCGTTCACCTTTAAGGTCATGGGGCTGGCCAACGTTGAGCTGACCAGCCAGGTGATCACGGTGATCCAGCAGCTGGCACCCGGCGACTATGCGCCGAAAACCAAGCCCAGCAGCAAAGGCAATTATGAATCGGTCACCCTGATAGTTCAGGTGACGAGCAAAGAGCACATCGAAGAGATTTATACCGAAGTCGGTCGCCTGGAACACGTCCGCTACGTCCTCTAACCTGCCAATGAACAGGATTTTATCGTGACAGAGCACAAACTGATCGTCCGCCAGCTCGGACAGCGTAGCTACGAACCTATCTGGCACGCCATGCAGGATTATACCGACCGCCGTGACGACAACAGTCCCGACGAGATCTGGCTGGTCGAACATGAGCCGGTGTTTACCCAGGGTCAGGCCGGTAAAGAAGAGCACCTGCTCAACACCGGCGATATCCCGGTGGTGCAGGTAGACAGAGGCGGCCAGGTTACCTATCACGGCCCGGGCCAGCAGATGATGTACGTGCTCTTTAATCTGCGCAGGTTGAAAATCGGCGTACGCGAGCTGGTCACCTGGCTGGAAGAATGCATCATAGAAACCCTCGCCGACTACGGTATCGAGGCCTATGCCAAACCGGACGCGCCGGGTGTTTACGTCAACGACAGCAAGGTCGCGTCACTGGGCCTGCGGGTGCGTCGCGGTTGCTCTTTCCATGGCCTGGCACTCAACGTCAGCATGGATCTGGCGCCGTTTTTACGCATCAACCCCTGCGGTTATGCCGGCATGCAGATGGTTCAGACCCGCGATCTTCAAGGTCCGCAATCGGTCGGCGAAGCAGGCAAAGGCCTGGTGAAAAACATGATCAAACGATTCAATGGCGCAACCGTTGAACACACTGAAGGGTTCGAAAACGAATGAGTAAACCAGTCAAAATGGAACCGGGCGTCAAACTGCGTGACGCGGAAAAAATGGCCCTGATCCCGGTCAAGGTATTACCTACCGAGCGCAATGAAATGCTGCGCAAGCCGGAGTGGCTGAAGATCCGTCTGCCGAAATCGAGCGAACGCATCGACG
>JBNKEN010000308.1:0-4987 GCA_050288805.1 Pseudoalteromonas sp. | reverse complement strand
TCCTGCCGGCAACCTGGTGGGAAGCGGGTGCTGCACTGAATGTTAAACTGGCCCCGGGGCTGGCCCTTGATACCGCCATTACTTCGGGCCTGAATACGCCGGTAGACGGCAGCAACGCGTTTAAACCGCGCAGCGGACGCCAAAAGGTTTCCGAAGCGAACGGCAGCGATCTGGCCTACACCGGACGTATCAAATACACCGCGGTGCCGGGACTGGAGCTTGCTGCAAGCTTGCAATATCAAAGCGACCTGACACAGGGCGATGTAGATACAGACACCGCTTCTGCAACCTTGATGACAGCGCATGCAGTCTACACCATGAATCAGTTCAGTGTACGCGCACTCTACGCCCAATGGGACATCGATGGTCAGGAAGCCGAAGCCCTGGGTCGTGACAAACAACGCGGCTTTTATATCGAGCCAAGCTACCGTATCAACGATCAGTTCGGTGTGTTTGCCCGTTACAATGAATGGGACAACAACGCCGGTAACGACGCCGACACCGAGATCACCCAATTCAACCTGGGTGTGAACTACTGGCTGCATGAAAACGCGGTACTGAAGTTTGACTATGAAAAACAAGGTGGTGCAAAAGACGCAGATGGTTTCAACCTTGGCTTAGGTTACCAGTTCTGATAGTCTTAAGGTCGCAAAGTACATCGACTTTGCGGCCCGTTAGCCTTTTAGCGAACCATGATAAAAACCAATTTGCTTCATTATTTTTTCGTCTTACTACTCCTTACTTTTTCTGTCAGGGCGGAACAGGCGTATCAGCAGCCCGCCGATTTTATTCGGGAGTCATTGGGCGAACTGGTTAAACCCAGCGTTATCTGGCCCGACAAACAGATAAAATCCGAGATTGAAACGATTCTGGCTCATCCGTTCAATAAGCTGCGGATCAAGTATTGGCAGCGCGAAGGTGAGAGCGTGTGGATCCTCGACGAAATTGGCAAAGAGGCGCCGATCACGGTGGGAATTCATCTGCGCGGCGATCAGATCGAGCGCATTAAGGTGCTGGTTTACCGTGAAAGCCGTGGCGACGAAGTGCGCCATGCCTTCTTTACCGATCAATTCAAATCGGCCCGCCTGAACGATGACTTCCAGCTCAACAAGCATATCGATGGCATCACAGGCGCGACCCTGTCGGTCAGGGCCTTAACTAAGATGTCACGCTTGGCCTTGTATCTTAACTCTCTTGTAGGGGCCCCGAAGGCACCATGAGCCGTAAAAAGAAACACCCACAGCGCAAACGCCAGGGTCTTTTCAGCCAGCATACGCTGAGGCGCTGGCACCGTACCTCGGGGCTGATAGTTGCCGCATTTTTGTTGCTGCTGACCTTAACCGGCGTCTTTATCAATCATGCACACGACCTGAAACTGGACACCAAGGCGGTTAACGTCAACTGGTTGCTCGATGTCTACGGGATAAAAGCGCCCGAGCAACTGCATGGATTCAGCCACGGTGGCGGGCATTTGGTACTGGCCGACAATCAGGTGTGGCTGAACGGTCGTTTGCTGTTTGAGGCCGATTCGACCCTGACGACGGCAATGGGCGGTTCATTCGGCTGGCTGGTTGCTGAAAACGCAAGGCTTCACTGGCTGTCCGCTGAGGGCGAATTGCTCGACAGTTGGGACGGCGCTTCCGGTTTGCCTGCCGCGATAGGCCGCCTGGGTATCGACCCGGCGGGGCGCGTCTGGCTGCAAGGCGAGCAGGGCAACTATCGCGCCGACGGTTCCCTGTTGAGCTGGGAGCCTGCATCGTCGCAGGACGATATTGAGTGGAGCAAGTGCGATTCGCGGGTTGAAACCCGACACATTGCCGATAGGGCGCGTTCCGCACACCTGAACTGGCAAACCGTGCTGCTTGACCTTCACAGCGGGCGACTGTTCGGCGCCTGGGCGGTGTGGCTATGGGATCTGTTCGCATTGTTGCTCGTGCTGATGAGCTGCTCGGGGCTGTGGATCTGGCTGAAGCGAAAACGCTGAGCGACGTGTGCGCAAATGATTTAGAAAAGCTGCCTCAGGGCGGCTTTTTTGCGTTTAGCGCGCCTGAGTACTGAAACGGCGCGCGGATAAATTATCCTCCGGCGAAGGCTGAACTTGCGCAAAAAGCCGTGTATAATCCGCCCGCTTTGCGTATCCATTTCTGAAAAGTTAAGAGGCACCATGACGGTAGAAAAATTTGATCCGACAAACCCGAAACAGACCACGACCATGGAGACACCGAAAAAGGTGATCGAACAGGCGTCGGCCGCCACCGAGGCGGCGGGTGTAAAGGGTGACTCTGCGGCCCGAATCGGTTTTGTCAGCCTGGGCTGTCCGAAAAATCTGGTGGACTCTGAGCGTATCCTGACCCAGCTGCGTATCGACGGCTACGAGGTCACCAACAGCTACCAGAACTCGGATCTGGTGATAGTAAACACCTGCGGCTTTATCGACGCCGCGGTGGAAGAATCGTTGGATGCGGTGCGTGAAGCGCTGGAAGAAAACGGCAAGGTGATTGTCACCGGCTGTCTCGGCGCCAAGGAAGATCAAATTCGTGAAGTGCATCCCGATGTGCTGGAGATCACGGGTCCGCACAGCTATGAGGCGGTGCTGGAACATGTTCACAAGCATGTGCCAAAGCCCGAGCACAACCCGTTTATTTCGCTTATTCCGCAAAGCGGTGTGAAACTGACGCCGCGCCACTATGCCTATCTGAAGATCTCGGAAGGCTGTGACAACCGTTGTACCTTCTGTATTATTCCGGCCCTGCGCGGCGATCTCGACAGTCGCGGCGTCGGCAGCGTGCTGGATGAGGCGAAACGCCTGGTTGAAGCCGGTGTGCAGGAAATTCTGGTGGTGAGCCAGGATACCTCGGCATACGGTAAGGATAAGGGCTGTCGCACCGACTTCTGGAACGGTATGCCGGTTAAACAGGACATCACCAACCTGGCGCGCCAGCTCGGCAAAATGGGCGCCTGGGTGCGTCTGCACTACGTTTACCCTTACCCTTGGGTCGATGAGCTGATCCCGCTGATGGCCGAGGGCCTGATACTGCCGTACCTTGATTTACCGCTGCAGCACGCAAGCCCCAAGGTGCTGAAGGCGATGAAACGTCCCGGCCGCGTCGATCGCCAGCTGGATGCGATCAAGAAATGGCGTGAGATCTGCCCGGATCTGGTGATCCGCTCAACCTTTATCGTCGGTTTCCCCGGCGAAACGGAAGAAGACTTCGAGATCCTGCTCGACTTCCTGCGCGAGGCGCGTCTCGATCGCGTCGGCTGCTTCAAATATTCTGAGGTCGACGGTGCCGTCGCCAACACCCTGGCTCCGCTCATCAGCGAAGAGGTGAAGGAAGACAGGTATCGCCGCTTTATGGAAGTGCAGGCGGAGATCAGCCAGGAGCGTCTGGCGCGTCTGGTGGGTCGCGAGCTCGACATTTTGATCGACGATGTGGACGACGAAGGCGCCATCGGCCGTAGTTATGCCGATGCACCGGAAATCGACGGCATGGTGTTCATCAACGGTGAAACCGAACTGAGCGCCGGGATGAAGGTGCGGGCCCGGATCACCCATTCCGACGAACACGACCTCTGGGCCGAACTGGTGTCGATGCCGGAATAAGTTAAAAAGAGCAAGCCAAGGCTTGCTCTTTTGCTATCTGATATCTACCACCTTACTGGCCTTTTTATAACGGATCTTAAACCCGGGCCACACGGGCAATTCCCAGCGTTTAGGGGCGTCCTTGCGGTTGCCGGCGAGGTAATGCAGGGTAAGGCGTTTGGCCCGGAATTGATATTCCACCCTCATAACAAGCTCGGGTAGCCTGACGTTAAGCGGGTAGCTTTCCTTGAACGCTTTTTTCTTCCACGGATCGATGCCGTCGACGGCGAAATCCGCTTTTTCCAGTAGTTCCAGGTCGTCCAGGCTCTCGACGCCAAGCTCGACCAGTCGCCCGGTTAAAAATGTCAGCGCGTCGGTAACTTCGAATGCTCCACCCTGGTGATCGTGCCACAGCGCGAGTAAATCGAGTTCCTCGCTGATCTCAGTGCCGAGGCCGGCGAGCAGTTTATCGTCGAGGATCAGCCGGGCAAGGGCCGCGGGTACGTCGGCGGGGTCCGGCGAACGTTCTTCGTTTGCCACAACCACACCGGCAAAAATCTGTTCGTAGCGGCATAATATTCGGCCTTCACACAGTATTACATCGTTTGTCACCCATTCATCTGGAACAAACTGCGCCAGTTGTTTGAGTGACAGTGGCGCCATGACGGTCGCCAGGGTGGTAGCCTGCTTCACGCCTCTTGCGGCAAGGGCATAGGTGCCGAGCACCAGGGCTGCATCGCTATCCTGTACAAAACGCGACTCTTTCGCGGGGACCACCTCAATTTCGCCGTTACCGAGTCCGCCGCGGCGGTTGGCGCGTTTTACAAACACCTTGTTCGGTTGTGCTTGGGCAATGGCCGCAAGCAATTCGTTCCTGTCGTAGGAGGCGGCCTTTTCGAGTTCCGGCAGGTCGAATGCGGCGCGGATCTGGCGGCTGAAGGTGCGGGCTTCAGCAAGCGCATCCGGGTCGCACTCTACTTCCTCGATATCGCCGCGTACCAGGGCGATGGCCAGCTCGATGTCACACCGGTTCGGTAACCGTTTGTCGAGTCGTTCAAGGCTTTCGGGATGGCTGGGCAGACGAAACACGCGACCGGGCACCGCCAGCAGCGATGCCAGGTCTATCATGGCCTGGCGCAGGCGGTTTTCGGGCATGGCAATAATTAAATGGGCGAGATCCGCATCCAGGGGCAGGGGATACAGGCGCTTGCCGAGTTCCGTTGCCTTGAGTGTCGCATCGATGGCCTTAATGCGAGTCAGATCTGCGATGGCACGGGCCAGGGATTTTTCCGGCAGCGGATCGATAAAATCGAGGCTCAGCACGCCTTCGTCGGCACACCCGGCGGCCAGCACCAGTTCGTTCAATTGCTCGCGACGGATCTCAGGTTCGGTCACCGCATCAAG
>JBNKEN010000307.1:0-5649 GCA_050288805.1 Pseudoalteromonas sp. | reverse complement strand
GATGACGATCTTAACCGGATCCAGCACCGCCATACGGCGCGCGGCATGTTCGTTCAGGTCTTCACGGATACAGGCTTCCAGCATGCCCATTTCAACCATGTTGTCTTGCTTGGTGATGCCGATACGTTTGGCAAACTCGCGCATTGAGGCAGGCGTATAACCACGACGGCGCAAACCGGCGATGGTCGGCATACGCGGATCGTCCCAGCCTTCGACATGACCCTGCACCACAAGATCGTTGAGTTTACGCTTGGACATAACCGTGTATTCCAGGTTCAGGCGTGAAAACTCGATCTGTTGCGGATGACAGTCGATGGTGATGTTGTCGAGCACCCAATCGTACAGACGGCGGTTATCCTGGAATTCCAGCGTACACAGTGAATGGGTGATACCTTCCAGCGCATCGGAAATACAGTGAGTAAAGTCGTACATCGGGTAGATGCACCACTTGTCACCGGTTTGGTGATGATGGGCGAAGCGAATGCGATAGATGATAGGGTCACGCAGCACCATAAAGGAGCTGGCCATATCGATCTTGGCTCTCAGCACACATTCGCCTTCCTTGAACTCACCGTTTTTCATTTTTTCAAACAGTGCCAGATTTTCCTCAACCGGCGTATCGCGGTATGGGCTGTTTTTACCCGCTTCGGTGAGCGTACCGCGGTATTCGCGGGCCTGCTCCGGGGTCAGGAAACACACATAGGCCAGACCTTTGTTGATAAGCTCAACGGCATACTCATACAGCTTGTCGAAATAGTTAGACGAGTAGCAGATCTCACCGTCCCAATGGAAACCGAGCCATTGTACGTCTTCCTTGATGGAGTTTACGTAATTGATGTCTTCTTTTTCTGGGTTGGTGTCATCAAAACGCAGGTTACACAAGCCCTGGTAGTCCTGTGCAATGCCAAAATTAAGGCAGATAGATTTAGCGTGACCTATGTGCAGAAAACCGTTCGGCTCCGATGGGAAACGGGTGTGAATACGGCTGTGTTTACCGCTTGCCAGATCGGCATCGATAATATTGCGAATAAAGTTCGTCGGGCGATTTTCAATTTCCGCCATGGGACAGGGATCCTCTGAGTGACATGGATATAAAACCCCCGCATTATTACAAAAACTCCCCCGCTAGAACAGCCTGAATTGCAGCAACGAGCTTATTTTTAACGTAACGGCTCGGCGTCGAACAGTTTCAACTCAACCCGGTTACCGTCGGGATCCGCAATATAGAGCGAACGCCCGAATCCGGTTGCGCCATATCTTTCGACGAATTCCAACTTACCGGATACACCGCCTTGTCTCAGATGGCTCATAAGCGCCTGCTCGCTGTCACATTCCACCGTAAGGCAAAAATGGTCGACACGTTGGGAGCCGGACGGTTCACCTCCTCCGGCCATGCCCAACTGACCGTCCAGGGTAACAAGATCAATGAGAGAAGAACCGGCCCTTAGTTGGGTAAGCCCGACTTCGGGTGCTAATTGCCGCTCTACGGGGCATCCGAGCAGGTCACGATAAAAACCCAGCATGACGTCGAGGTTCGCTGTTCGAAGAACGATATGGTCGATGCCTTTGATATGAAATGTCATGCTCACCTCAACAAAAGCCTTATGGCCGGCAGCTTTTCCTCATAAAAATCTAGAAACGTCGTTCCGCAGGCAACAAAACCGTTTTTATTCAGTACCCGTATCGAAGCCTTGTTATGGCTTGCGACAACGGCATACAAGGGTCTGGTTGTGTGGTTTTCAAGCAACAGGGCCAGGGCCGTACTTGTAACCCCCTGTCCCTGGTAGGCGCTACCGAGCCAATAACCGACTTCCCAGCCGCTTTCACTTTCCCAAGTGACGATATTTCCCGCTACGCGTTCGTCGTAAAGTATGGTGTAAAGCCGCAGGTTTTCATTCTCAATATTGGCTAGCCAATGATCACGGAACTCTGTCTCCCCCTTAGGCGTATAAGCCGCCATTTCACAGGCGCCCGGTTCAGATTGAAAACCGTAAAAGGTCGCGATATCCGACTCCACCACCCTGCGTAACCTCACCCCGTCAGTCATAGTCCTATCCATTTGAAGTCAGATAATAAAAGTTTGATCTATTTCCAAAACTATACAAGATCAACAAGGTAGCATGTCAATTTTAGATTTAAGGAACAGCCATGAAATACAAACAGGTAAAAGACCTAATGACGCCGAACCCGGTGTGCATTTTACGTCATGAAACACTCAAGCAAGCGCATGATCTGATGCGGGAGAAAAATATCCGCCATATCCCCGTGGTCGATGACAATAAGGTGCTTGTCGGCATGCTGACGCAAAAAATCATGATGGGCCAGGTGCTGAAGATTATTTCCGTATTCGGCCCCGAGGCATTGGAGCGCAAGGAAAAACAGCTGCAGGTCGGCGAGATCATGGCCGCCGACTTCGAGTCCGTGGAGCCGGAACAGTCGCTCAAGGAGATCGCCTCGTTTTTCGTCAGCAACCGCCACGGTTGCATGCCGGTCATAGATGAGTCGCGCCATATCAAGGGAATTTTAACCTCTTCCGACTTTGTCAAACTGGCGGCCGAACTCTTGTCCTGAATCAAGTTTTAACCCGGTAAACTTTGTTCTGGCGCAATAAATAAGACATGTTTCAACGCTAGACTTTAGCCAACGTTGAAAGGCTGAACAAGGAATTAACCATGCCAACACAAAGTCAACACCGGGTTTATATCCCTACCAATGCACGCGCCAACCAATATATTTTGGCGGAATTCGTCCCCGACCAGCAGTTCTACGACTGCTTCACGGACACCGCCAGTTGTTACGATCGCCTGAGCCGTCAACTGTTTGCCCTGTGCGACGAGAACGACCTCCACAACGTGCACCTGATAGCCAACAATAAGCTGCCCATAGTGCGCTTCCACGAAGAAGCCTATTGCCTTGAAACGCAAAAACAAATTTTATTTTTTTACAACCCTCGCTACCACGAGGCGCACAGCCTGTTTGCCGACCCGAATGTCGAGGCCGATAAAATCCGGATCCTGTTTTTGGCGACCGGTGAAGACTTACGCGCAAATGCGGCTGCCTTTCACAGCCGCGTAGGTAAAGTGATCACCGGGCTAAAAGAGCTGCTTCCCAATCCAGAAATTGAGTTCAAAGTTCGCGATCACCAACACCTGACCTACGATATTTTCGCAAGGGCCAAGGGATGCAATGAAAGTTACGGTTATAAGCTTCGCGACCTGGCTCCTCGCTATCAGGCGCGCAACTGTTTGCTGCCGCAAGAACATAAATCGCTTACCTATGTCACCTTCAACATTCCGCTGACACGCGCCATAAAAACACAGTTCTTAGATGCCGGCACGCGCGATTACAGCGACCTGTATAAGACCCTCGAAGATAAATTCCACACCGAATGCGGCGCTCGGGGGCTCATCAGGACCGCGATGATCGCCAACGGCAAAACGCCGCTTGTTCGTCACCGCAAAATGGACACCGCAGGTTCAAACTGCGAGCTGGAAAAACTCAGCTTTGAGCCTGGTAACGAAGAAACGCAAAACTACAGTAAATGGGACGCCGAGAAACTGGTGCAAACGGTAAGCTTCATTGTTGTCGCCGGAGACAAGGATAAAAAAGACATGGGTTACGGCCGCTTTATGAACCAGGTTGAAGGCGCCGTCAGGGGACTGGCTGAAAGCCTCGGCATTCCGCCGGAACGCCAGGACGTTAACCTGCGTTTCTATCAGCATGTCAGCTACTTCCGCTGATTTTCCTGCTGCTTGAATTGACCTTTTCGGGGCGCTTCTCTATAATCGCCCCTGCTTTAGGGGAGTAGCCTGCCCGGTCACGGGCGAACGTGTCAACATACTTGAACCCACATTGGTTTATGGCACCTTCCTGCGTTTTTTCGTAGTGGCAAGACCTGAGGTAAATGATATCCCGTTTGGCGGGAGGATATCGTTTACCTTTGGTTTAGTTTCCCGCCCGAGAATATTTATGGATGCCTTTCTGATTTCCACCGCGACCGTCACCTTGGCCGAGATCGGTGATAAAACCCAACTGCTTTCGCTGTTTCTGGTGGCCCATTTCCACCGCAGAGCCCCGATTATTGCAGCCATCCTGGTCGCAACCCTTGCCAACCATTTTTTGTCTGCCTGGTTCGGTGTCTGGCTTGCCGACCTGTTTCAAACCAGCCTGGTACAGCAAATCATCAGCGCCAGCTTTATATTGCTCGGCCTGTGGTTGCTGATCCCCGACAAGGATGACGGCAGCAGCACCAAGTTTGACCGCTATGGCGTGTTTTTCGCCTCACTTATTCTTTTCTTTCTGGCCGAGATCGGCGATAAAACCCAGGTCGCTACCGTGCTGCTGGCGGGACAATTTAAAGATCTTTTATGGGTGACGCTTGGCACCACCACCGGCATGTTGCTGGCTAATGTGCCCGTAGTGCTGGCAGGCAAGGCGCTGCTAAACCAGATCCCGTTTGCCAAGGTGCGGCTGTTGGCCGCGTTGTTCGCAATCGGATTCGGCCTGTTCGGTTTTATCGCCGGATAATCTGCCGCTATTCTTCCTTCGTATCGGCCTGCCCTATTCCCTTGGGCAGGTTACGATAGCGACGCCTTGAATAGCGCTTCACCTGGGCATGAACGCCGCGCCCCAGGCTCTTAAATTTAGCCTCGAGTACGTCGACACCATACAGAATGCCCACCACGAGAACCGAGAGTTTGACCGCGGAGGCCAAGTGATCGGTGGCTACGATCACCCCGATCGCTGCAAGCACCCAAATAGTCGCCGCCGATGTAACCCCGACTACCGCCCCGTCCTTGGCCAGCATCACTCCGGCACCGAGAAAACCGATGCCGGTAATGATTTGCCCTATGACCCTGCCGTGATCTATCACCTCACCCTGCAGATTAAACGCCGTAGAAAGAAACAGGTAAGTACCCAGGGTAATAAGCGCAGATGTGCGGATCCCCACGGGCTTTCCCCTCAACTGGCGCTCTACACCGATCAGGGCGCCGCAAAATGCCGAGACGCCAATGGAATGCCAGTTGTAGGGAGAGACATCAAAAATCAGGGCAAGACTCAATTTATTTTCCTTTTCACTCAATCGTTAAGAAGCGCTTTATAAACCCACTGAGGGCTCAGTGACAGTGAATATTGTTTATCGACCTCATTAGTCTAGCTTATCTTTTTCTGCCTTGTATTTTTCAACTGCGGGCTTCAAAGCCTGCCAGCGAGCCAGGCTGTCACTCCGCCACACGGCATTTCGGTCGTAATACTGCGCAAATACCGGAACCGTTCCCGACAGTTCAATCCAGGGTTGTTTTGATTCGGTGAAGATGTGCACATCCGGCGGCAACAGTTCCGGATTATCAAGCGTTCCGACGCGAACAAACGTGGTAATCGGTCCGCTCCCTGCATAATGGCTCCAAACCGCGACCAGGCAATGACGGCAACGGGCTATTTTCTGCCCCTGCCCGCTGTTTGAAGGGGTGTCGATTATTTCCGGTAATTCCCCGAGCCCCTCGACCCTGTCCGACTCGATCATGGCGTTTAGTGCAAATGAAGCGCCGGTTTCTCGCTGGCACCAGCGACAATGGCAGCAATGAACGATTAACGGGCTACTGGTCATACGATAGCGTGTTCTACCGCAATCGCAGCCGCCTTCAATGG
>JBNKEN010000306.1:0-6719 GCA_050288805.1 Pseudoalteromonas sp. | reverse complement strand
CAGCGGACGGATCCGTGATTTCCGCTTGTTCTGTGAAAAGGTCGGTCCCTTTATCAAGGCGCAATGTGCGCTTCCTTCCGAAAAAAGCTGAGCCGCATAAGGCGGCTCGACCCACTCCAAAAAATAATTCCAATTTTTTCCGGTTTTGCCAAACTATTTATTTCGTCGTATCGACTAACTTTACAAAGCAAAACGAAACGGAACGCACGTGTTTTTTCAATCGCAAGCAAGCCTGATTCAAAAGGCGCAGGCGGGTAATAAAAAAGCCTGGCTCAATCTGGTCACTCAACATGAAAGGCTGGTCTTTAACCATTGCCTGCGGCTCGTCGGTTGCCGCGAGGATGCCCGTGATTTGATGCAAGAAGTGTTTATCAGCGTCTACCGCAGTCTCGCCCAGTTTCGCGGCGACAGCGATTTCAAGACCTGGCTGTTTCGCATCGTGCAATACCGCGCCGCCGAGCATTACCGGCGCCTGAAGGTACATGACTCGCTAGAGGAAGAACATGAACCGGAAAGTGGAGGATGCGGAGGCGAACATGAATACATGGGGCAACAGAAAAATCAAGCCATCCGCGACTCGTTGCAGGCATTGCCGTGGGAGCAGAGACTGGTGGTTGAGCTGAAATTTTTCCAGCATTACACCTTTGAACAGATTGCCGAACAGCTCGACATATCGACCAATACGGCCAAGTCGCGTCTGTACAGTGCATTGAATAAGTTGAAAGTAGATTTGGAGGCGGTTGATGGCTGATCTCGACACACTTTTTACCCGTTGGTTGGACGGCGAGCGCCTCACTGAGCAGGAACTCGAACGCCTTAGGCTCGACAGCGGCTATGCCGCCATGATGGCCGAGGCCGAAACATGGCGTGCGCATGCCGATGATTATCGCGATGAAGCGGTTCCGGCCTGGCCGAAAGAAAGCCTGTTTGAGGTTTCTTCTCAGCCGTTGGCCAAAACCGGATGGTTACAAAGCGGGCTTATCGCCGCGTCAGTGTTACTGGGTTTTATGCTTTACGGCCAGCAGGAGGCTGGAGAAAGTGAAGCGTTGAAACAGCAGATTGCCCGGCAAAGCGAGCTGCTGGAGCGTCAGCAAGAGCAGATCGGGCTGATGCAGCAGATGATCCGAGAACGGACGGATGACCAGCAGGAACAGATGCTGGCGCTGGCCAAGGAAGTGATCGCCACAGGTCGATTGGAAAGAAAACAGGATATGGCCTCACTGGTCAAATATTTGGATGCCCAACGGGCGCAGGATCATGCGTTGTGGAGATTGCAGCTCAATGATCTTGCAGAACAGGTTGAAGAGCAGGGGACCTCTGCATTGGCTCAAAATTCGGAGTATTAGTATGAAAAAAGCATTGATAGGCGGATTGTTGTTAAGTGTATTTTCCGGGGCAAGCCAGGCGGCGTTGGCGCCGGAAGAACTTAAAAAGTTACAGCGTGAAGTGGGCATTATGGAAAATATTCTCGATACGGCCCTCAAGCAGGATACGCAAAAGCGGGTGCGCGGCATCGAATCACGCTACCTGATGTCCCAGGGGGTGGTGTTTGAACTCAATCTGGCGCAAGGGGCAAACCGATTGTGGACGGCGGTTTTTTCCGGCGGACCCGAGGCTCCCGTTGCACCTTTGCCGGTAATGGATGTGGATGAGATGGACGTGGAATTTATTACCGAAGAGGTGATGGCCACAACGCACGAAGCCTATCAGGCGGCGATGGAACTGGTGCGTGAAAGCGCCGAGCGGGTAAGGGAAATCGCGGAGCAGGAACGCGGTGTCGCCCAAGATATTCGCGAGCTGGAACGGGAAAAACGCGACCTTGAGTTTGAGCGTCGTTATAAAAATGACGAAGAGGCCAAGGAGCTGGTTGAGCGCAAGAAAGCACTCGAAAGCGAAATTGCCGAACTGCAGAAGCAACGCGAAGAGCTTGATAAACAGCAAAGCAAGTTGAAGGTGAAGCTGAAACAAGACAAGGAAGCGCGTAGCGAGCGTCAGAATAAACAGCAGGAAGAACTGCTGAATGCGGTTAAAAACAGCATCGCGCGCAGTCTTTGCGACTATGGTGCCGGTTTACGAACCCTGCCGGAAGACGAGCGCATCAGCGTGATCCTGAACGGTGCGGCAGAAAAACGCCAGTCGGTGATTATGGTTTTCGACAAAAAGCGGGTGATGCAGTGCGTCAGCGGTAAGCTGAAGAGCGAAAATCTACTGGAGAAGGCCGAGAGCTACACTTTCTGAATTTAGTTTACAGATAACAAAAACAGCCGTTCAAAGCGGCTGTTTTTGTTTGTGTTCCCGGCCCGGTTCAGAAACGTCCGGCAAAAACAGTAAATAGACCCAGACCACCAGGTTGAAATAGGGGACCAGACCCAGCAATCCGAAGAATTTAATCGGGTAGCCTTTTTGCACCGCGTAGTAATAACAGTGATAGGCGATGATTAAATTGGCCGCCAGCAAGAGCAAGAGTAATGAGGTCATGCCTGACTCCTTATTAGTACACGTATCTGTGCCACATTCCGTTGTTCCGGCAAGTTATACTAACTCAAATTACCTGTCATTATTCAGACAGTTAAGGTTCAAAAGGTGAGCTATTTCCGCTCACCCTTTAGGCTTAAGTATAGTGAAATGACGGCGCAGGAAAAGCCGCGAATTGAATAAAAAATGTGAAAATATGTTAGGCAAATGTTTTGTCAGGCATTATTTTTTTCAGTTCTTTTTCCAGCTCCTGGACCGGCATGGGTTTGGCAATATAGTAACCTTGCCCGTAATCGACACCTATCTCTTTCAGGGCGTTGAATATTTCTTCGGTTTCCACATATTCGGCGACGGAGCGCTTGTCCAACGAGCGACTGATGTCGTTGATCGCCTTAACCAATGCCAGGTCGATTGGGTCGTTCAGCATGTCGCGCACGAAGGAACCGTCGATTTTAACGTGCTGTGCCGGCAGCTGTTTCAGGTAGCTGAAGGTGCTGAATCCGGTGCCGAAATCGTCGATGGAAAAATGACACCCTAACTTGTTCAGTTTCTCTATCATTGAACGGGTGGCTTTGAGGTTATCGATACTGGCGCTTTCGGTAATTTCGAAGATGATCCGTTCGGGCGCAACCTGGTAAAGCTCCAACATGGCTTCGATATGGGGTAACAGGCGCTCATCAAGAAACGACTGTGCCGACAGGTTGATCGCAATCTGGTTCAATACGTGACTTTGGGACACCTCTTCGATGGCCTTGCGGATCACCACCTGATCCATCAGGAAACTGTCGTTAAGCAGTTCCAGTGCGGGAATAAACTGGTTGGGGTAGACCAGGGTTTCGTCTATACGCAGGCGTAACAAGGCTTCGTAATAGGCTACCTTTGCCAGTTTAAAATCCCAGATTGCCTGGTAATGCAGTTCAATATGGCCCTGCTGCAATGCCTGGCGGACGTTGTGCCCCCATTCCAAGCCGGTTTGCATGGCGTTGTTCTTACTGTCTTCCTTGGAATAGCAGTGCACCAGGTTACGGCCCAGGCTTTTTGCCACGTAGAGCGCGATATCAGCCTGCTTCAGACATTCGCTGGCGTCATGGTTATCCGCGGTGATCTGGGTCAGGCCGATACTGCAGCTGATGGAATAAACCTGTTCTTCGGAATGAAATTCATGGCTGTCGATAGCCATGCAGATGCTTTCGGCGATCAGGTGCGCTTCCAATAACGGGGTATTTTCCAGCAGCAGGGCAAACTCGTCGCCACCGATCCGGCAGATCAGGTGTCCTTCGGAAATATTGGCGTTGAACAGTTGCGCCACTTCTTTCAGTACGATATCGCCCTGCTGGTGACCCTTGCTGTCGTTGATGATCTTGAAATGGTCGAGATCGATGTAAATCAGTGCATGTTCGGCGTTGCTTTCGACTGTCTGCAGGCACAAGGCGTTTAGTTGCTGGTCGAAATAGTAGCGGTTGTGCAACCCGGTCAGGGTGTCATGCAGCGCCAAGTGCCTGAGTTGGAGCTCGGCCTGTTTACGCTCGTGAATGTTATCGATAGAGGCGGTAATGGCGGCATGGCTGCCGCTTTCTCTAATGCATTGCAGGCGACATTCAACCCACACCGTATTGCCGTTTTTTCCTGCCAGTTGAAATTCGATCTGCTGCTGGCGCGTTTCGCCGCTTAAGATCTTCGCTATGGTTTTTTGCAGGCGGGAATGATGTTCCAGGCTGCAAAAATCGCTCAGCGGTTTGGCCAGGCTTTCCTTGATCCCGTAACCGCTAAGCGTTTCCCATGCGGGGTTGATAAAACGGATCTGGCCGTGCTGGTCGAGCTCAAGCACCACGGTGTTGAGATGCAGCAAAATGCGTTGGTGCGCTGAAAACAGCTCCTTATAACGGAGCTGGCTTTGGCTTAACGCCTCAACCTTCTGTGCGAATTCCGCATAGCTGACCATAAAGTCTTCCCGCCGCGCCGCGTGGTCGCAGACCTTGTTCAGCAACGATGTTTCGTATGGCGGACGAATAAAATCGGTGACGCCGGACAGCAAAAGCTGTTCCGCGTAATCCGCATCCTGGTTGTCTATGATGGTCACCACCGCCTGATTGGGGTTGGCCTTCAGTATGCCTTCGACCAGGCTTTTGGACGCTTCCGCCATGGACTGGGTGGCATCGAGCAGCACGATGGAAAAGCTGTTCTGCAGGTAGGTGGATAGGGCTTCCTGGGCAGAGCTCACATGGGTTACGGCGAAATTTAGCGCCAGCGCCTCACTTATCTGTGCCGCTTTTTCGAGATTGGGCTCCAGCAGCAGTAATTGCAAGCGGCTGCTTTTTTCCAGGTGGGTCGACAGCACGTTCGCCAGCACCTGGGGCAACATTTCCTGGCGTTCAATCGGCAATACCGCATCGATACTGTAGCTGCGCGCCGTTGTTTCCGCGATACGTTCGCAATAGGTCGGCGGTGTCAGCAGGATCGGCGTATTTTTCGGGGTTTTCAACAGGCCCGAACGCACCATACGGGAAAAACGCCAGCCGTCGATCTGGCCGACATCCAGCGCCGAGATAATAATATTAACCGCACGGGTTTTCAGCACCTGTAATGCACTGCGGCTGTCGCTGGCCTCAATAAAGGTGAACACGTTGAGCTTTTGCAACGTGTTCCTTATGGTGCGACGTTCATCCGCATCGGCGTTGAGGATCAACAAGGTGAGCTGCTCGGGCATGCAATTAATACCTCTTGCACAGTCGGCGTTAACCGGATGTATAGTGAGAGAAAAGTCCTAGATTAAAGCTATTTGTTGATCCTGACAAGCACCCCGGTACTTGATCTGGCGCCCTACTATCTCTAGACTTGGCGCGTTTTTGTGCCTGTTGGAATTCCTCTATGCGTGTCGCCGACTTTAGCTTTGACCTTCCCGATGAACTGATAGCCCGTTTCCCGAAAACTGATCGCAGTAGCAGTCGCTTACTTACCCTAAACGGAAAGAGCGGCGAATTGAATCATAAGATCTTCTCCGAACTGCTTGAGCTGGTTAATCAGGAAGACCTGCTGATCTTCAACAATACCAAGGTGATACCGGCCCGTATGCACGGTCAGAAAGCATCCGGCGGTAAGGTTGAGGTGTTGGTTGAGCGGGTGCTGGACGAACACCGGGTACTGGCTCATGTCAGGGCCAGTAAGTCGCCCAAGCCCGGCAGCATACTGCTGCTTGAAGGTCGCGCCGAAGCCGAAATGCTGGGTCGTCACGGGGAGTTGTTCGAACTGGCGTTCAAGGGCGACAAAAATGTGCTGGAGATTTTGGAAGAAATCGGCCACATGCCGTTGCCTCCGTATATCGACCGCCCGGACAACGAAGCGGACCGCGAACGCTACCAGACCGTCTACGGCGAAAAACCCGGTGCGGTGGCCGCACCCACAGCCGGGCTGCATTTTGACGAGCCTTTGCTCGACGCCCTGAAAGCCAAAGGGGTGGCGATGGCATTCGTGACCCTGCACGTGGGTGCCGGCACCTTTCAGCCGGTGCGGGTTGAAAGCGTCGATGAGCACGTGATGCACTCCGAATATATCGAGGTGCCGCAACCTGTGGTCGATGCCGTTGCCGCGGCCAAGGCGCGCGGCGGGCGTGTGATTGCGGTCGGCACCACCTCGGTGCGTTCACTGGAATCGGCGGCTATGAAAAACGGCGGTGAACTGGCGCCTTATTTCGGCGACACGGACATTTTCATCTACCCGGGTTATGAATTTAAGGTGGTGGACGCCATGGTGACCAACTTCCATCTGCCGGAGTCGACCCTGATAATGCTGGTCAGCGCCTTTGCCGGCCAGGAAAACATCATGGGCGCCTATCACACCGCCATCGCCGAGAAATACCGCTTTTTCAGCTATGGCGATGCGATGTTCCTGACGAAAAAATAAATCGCTGAAGAAAACCCGGCAAGCTGCCGGGTTTTTTGTTGCAAGCCGAGCTTATCTAACCCAGATAACGGCGTTTCCGTGTGTAAACGGTATCCCAGTCTTGTCACCAATTCCAGCTTGCCCTTTAAAACCGAAAAATGGCCCCAATAAATAGTATTGCAACCGTAAAACGGGTAGAATCTGGCGGTTAAAATTTTAGCAACGGGGAGGAGCGGGGCTCCTCCTCTTATATTGTCGGACTGTTTATCCGACGCTTGAGGATACGATGAAGTTTGAATTAGATACTACCGATGGAAAGGCGCGCCGCGGCCGTCTTATTTTTGACCGCGGCGTGGTGGAAACGC
>JBNKEN010000305.1:0-3950 GCA_050288805.1 Pseudoalteromonas sp. | reverse complement strand
TATGACCTGCTTGTAGCTGTGCGTCCCGAGAATTCAAATTATTATCTGTTGTTGAATCTCGGCTGGGTTGCGGCTCCGCCAAGCCGTCAGCAGCTGCCCGATATTCACTTACCCGAAGCGCTACAGGCCCTGCCCGTTACGCTAAAGGACGGAGCCATTCAAGGCTTTACCCTGACGCATGGTGACAGTGAAGGAGGCTGGCCGAGGCGCATTCAGCAAATCGATTTAACATCACTTTCCCGTCAATCGGGGCTTATGTTTTACCCCTTTATCGGTTATGCCCAACGAACTGTCGGCGATGCCGTTCCGCATTATACAGCCGTGGTAATGAGCCCCGACAAACATCAGGCGTATGCACTGCAATGGTTACTGATCGGCATTGCCGGGCTGGTCACGGGGATCCTGGTGTGGCGCAAGCGAGGACAAGCATGAAGAACAATAAGACACTTTGGCTTTTTATTATTTTATTTATTCTGCCTTTCGCATTGGCCACCGTGGCCTTGAAATTCGACTGGGTCGAAGGCGGGAGCAGCAATCATGGTGAACTGATGACGCAGGAAGTCCACTTGCCCGGTTGGGAAGCATTTAAGCCCAAGGGGTGGACAATCGTGCTTCCGCAGTCGCAGGAGTGCGGACAGCCTTGTGAGGTACAGCGCAAGGGGATGGAAAATATTTATCTGGCGCTTGGCAAATTGCAGGACAAGGTATCCTTGGCGGTACTGAGCGACAGCCCTCAGAGCGGTGAGGGAGAAATCAAGGCGATTCAGGCCAGCTCGCTGCCATTGAACAGCGGAAGTTTGTATCTGGTGGATCATATGGGGTTGGTGGTGCTGCATTACCCTTACCTGGATGACCCACAGGAAAACAGGTTGCAGCACAAGGGGTTGATGAAAGATCTGAAAAAATTGCTGAATTATTCGCGCAGCAGCTGACGTGCGTAGAAGAGGGAGTAAACACTGATGACGAAAAATTATAATAAACTGGTGTTATTGACGGCACTGCTGGCGATCTGCGTTGTCGCCCTGGGGGCCTATACCCGGCTTAGTGATGCCGGGCTTGGGTGTCCAGACTGGCCGGGTTGTTACGGGTTTTTAACCGTGCCCGACCAGCATCACGAAATCAGCCAGGCCGAAAGCAATTTCCCTGGCATGGTGGTAGAGCATGGTAAGGCCTGGAAGGAAATGATCCACCGTTATGTGGCGGGTTCCTTGGGCTTGTTGATCCTGGCAATATTCCTTCAGGCATGGCGTAAACGCAGTTTCCCTGCGAAGCCGCTGCGTTTGCCTATGTTTCTTGTGCTGCTGGTGGTATTCCAGGCCGCGTTGGGGATGTGGACGGTTACCCTGAATTTGCAGCCCTTGATTGTGATGGGACATCTGCTCGGAGGTTTCTCCATTGCCGCGCTGTTATCGCTGCTGTATTTGCGGCTCAGGGCCGAATCAATTCCGGGCGGAGATGCCGGAGCGCGCAAGCACACCGGCCTGGCCATGCTTGCGCTGGCAGTGCTGATCATTCAGATTGCGCTCGGTGGTTGGTTGTCGGCCAACTACGCAGCCCCGCATTGCAGCGGCTTGCCGCTGTGCCAGGATAGCGGCAATTTTTCGCTGAGCAGTGTATTTCACTTACCCAGGGATCATGTCAGCTATGAATACGGAGTTTTATCTCAGCAGGCGAGGATGTCTATTCATCTGTTGCACCGCATTTGGGCCTTGGTGACTTGCGCCATCGTCATTTTCGCTTTGCTGCGATTATGGCAGGCCAGTTATTCGAGAAAGATCAAAGCATGCATAGTCACGGTCGCGTTGGCGCTTTGCTGCCAGATATCGCTTGGCCTGGCGGTCGTTCACTGGCAGTTTCCCTTGTCGGTGGCGCTGGCCCATAATCTGATGGCGCTGATGTTACTACTCAGCATGGTGCGTTTATGTTATTACCTGAAAGTAAAGAGCTAGGGGGCGATATGGCTGCAACGATAGAAATGCGATTAGGATCGCGCTGGCGCCAAAGGGTGTCGGATTACCTGGTGATGTGCAAGATCAAGGTGGTGTTAATGTTGGTGCTGACCGCCTGGGTCGGTCTGGCGCTGGCACCGCACGCAGGACGAGGCTGGGCGGAACAACTGGCCAGTTTATTCGGTATCGGTCTGTTGGCTGCCGCTGCTGCCGTGGTAAACCATGTGGTCGACAGTGAAATTGATCGCCAGATGACACGAACCAGACAGCGTCCCGTGGCAAAGGGTCGGGTGTCCGGTTCTCAGGCGCTGTTGTTCGCATCGAGTTTGGGCGTCAGCGGGTTTGTTTTGTTGTATTTCGTCGCCAACCCGTTGACGGCGATCATGACCCTGCTGGCCCTGGTGGGTTATGCGTTTATTTACACCTTGTTTTTGAAGCGGGCAACGCCGCAAAACATTGTCATCGGCGGGCTTGCCGGTGCCATGCCTCCCTTGTTGGGCTGGCTTTCCGAGACCGGCCAGATGGCCGCCGAACCCTGGCTTTTGGTGATGATTATTTTCACCTGGACGCCGCCTCATTTTTGGGCGCTGGCGATCGCCCGAAAGGCCGATTACGAAAGGGCCAAGATCCCCATGCTGCCGGTGACACACGGCATCGCGTTCACCAAAACCTGTGTATTTGGTTACAGCGTGTTGCTGGCCTTGGTGTGTATTCTGCCCTATTTGATTGGCATGTCCGGGTTAGTCTATTTGGCGGGGTCTTTGCTGCTTAACGCCGGCTTCATATATCAGGCTGCAAGGCTTACCTGGTTTGAGGTACCGGGCACGGCAATGGGCGTATTTAAGTTTTCAATCTGGTATTTGATGGTACTCTTTGTCCTTCTGTTTGTGGATCAATGGTTTTTTGTATGAAAAAAGCGGCGGGCGTACTGACTGCCCTGTTTTTATTGCTATCCGGGTGCGGTGAAAAGCCCGAATTGTCTGACAATACCTTGGTGTATGAAATGCCCAAGGTTTTGCAACCGTTCGAGTTGACCGATCAGAACGGACAAGCCATCTCGAATCAAGCCTTCAAAGATCATTGGAACCTGCTGTTTCTCGGGTATACCAGCTGCCCGGATATCTGCCCGCTAACCCTGGCGAAACTAAAAAGAGTCGAAGCCGAGCTAAAAGACCAAGTCAGCTTGAAGGTGTGGTTTATTTCGGTGGATCCGGCTCGCGATACACCCGATAAGCGGGGACAGTATGCGGCGTATTTTTCCCCGCAGTTTCTCGCGGTCAGTGCCGAACACAAGGCGCTTTTTCCGTTCGTGCGGGATCTCGGTCTCATTTACGCAATCAACGAAGGCAAGGAAGCAGAATATCAGGTCGATCACAGCGCTTCGGTCGCGCTGGTGGATGGTGAGGGACGCTTGCGGGCGATCTTCAAGCCTGAATTCAAAAAGGGGCAACCCCCTACCATTAACCCGTCCCAGCTGATAACGGAAATCCCCCTTATCACCTCTGATTTTTAGCTTTTAAGGCGCCATTCGGCGCCTTTTTTAATTACCCGGATAAAGTACAGGTATCTGTACCTAAGCTGCTCATAAAAAAAAGATTTCAATTCATTTTATGGCATTTTCGCCGTCTGCGTCTAAGCTAGATAATGAGTCAGTTGAGGGAGAAACATGCACCATGTTGAAGCTACCGTCAGAGTTAGCGATAACCCAGATAGACTCTTTACATATGCAATTACAGAACGAGTTGGATGCACATGACGACATCTGTCTTGACATCAGTGACGTGATGCGTGCGGATACCGCGTCGGTGCAGTTGTTATGTTCGTTGCAAAAGCATTTGCAGCTAACGGGGCACGAAATTCTTTGGGTCGGTCAGAGCGAGGCTTTGCAGGAAGCCGTTTTAAATCTGGGTCTAAAGGCGTTTCTGCCACTTGCAAATTCGGCATAAGGGGTTTGTATGAAGAAAATTTTAGCCGTTGATGATTCAGCATCAATGCGGCAGA